>JBMTTG010000076.1:0-11451 GCA_049449095.1 Phycisphaerales bacterium
CAAGCCCGATGGATCCACGTCCGATCGATCCACGCCCGATAGCACCCCCGGCGTTCCTGGGCTCACCGAGGTCCGGCCCGCGAACAACCGCGAAGGCAACTGGGGGCTGATTCCTCGAACCGGACGTCCTCGCGGGCTCCTAGGCTCGCGCCATGAGCCGAAATCCTCGATTCGCCGTCGCACCGATCCTCGCCATCCTTGCGGTCTGCCTGTTCGCAGGGTGCGCTTCGACCTCGCACGACACCACGGCTGCGACACCGACTTCGTCGGATCAGGCCGACACGGTGGTTGCGGTGCAGCCACACGAGACCGTCACCGTGATCTTCTCGAACACCCCGTCCCGGATCTGGATCGGCAAGCGGGAGGGAACGCCCGGCGTCGTGCTCGTCGAACGTTGGCCCCGAGGAACCTCCGGACCCCTTCCGCTGGTGAGGATCTCCCGCGGCGAGTCGTGGACCAGCGCCGACGCCGCCTCGTTGGATCGCGTGGTCTTCTCGTGCGAAGGAGACGAATCGACCGAGGTGCTTCTGAGGTCCACGTCACCGGATCCGATCGACGAGATCGTTCGACGCCGCTCGTGACGACGATGCCTTCACGTCCTCCTCAACAACGCTGAACGCGCTCCGCGCGAGGCGGCGGGACCGGCGGCCTCGTTCAGGTTCGTCCCGGAAGGTGCGGTCCCCCGCCGCGCTCTTCGGAACGCTTACCCGCCCCACGCGCCGAGAAGCACGGCAAGGTCCGCGCCGTTCACCTGCCCGTTGGCGTCGAGATCCGCGGGGCAGCCTTCGCACGCGCCCCACGCGCCGAGGAGGATCGCAAGGTCCGCGCCATTGACGGTGCCGTTCCCGTCGAGATCGGGCGACGCCTCGGCCGGCACGAACTCGAGCACGAAGTCGTCGAGTTCGACGGTCGAGTCGATCGAGTCGCCGCCGCCGAAGAGCTCGATCCACAGCGTCGCGGTTCGGCCGTGGAATGCCGCGGGCACGAGCGTCGAGCGTTCGCCGAACGCCGGATCGAGATCCTCGGCCGCCCAGAGCGCGTCCGGCAGTTCGACGGGCGCCTCGTCCTCGGAACGCTCGAGCGCCGCCACGAGGAAGTCGTTCGTCGCGCCCGTCGCCGTTCGCCTCGCGGCGAAGCGCAGTCGCAGCGCCTGACCGGGCGGCGGCGTCGGAAGGAACATGCGATTGTGCACCAGCACCGAGCGCGACGCGTTCAGGCGGGCGAACCACGCCGAGCCCGACTGCACGACGTTCGCCCCCACACCGCCGTGATAGGCCCATCCCGCGCGGCTTCCTTGCGTGAAGCCTCCATTCTCGAGCAGCGGCGCCGACGCCGGATCGGGATCGATCCCCGGCGGAATCGTCGGGCGCTCGCCGCCTCCGATCGTCGAGCGATTGAAGCCGACCACGTCGAAGCCGCCCGGCCACCACGTGTTCCGCATGGTGTTGGTGATCGTCTGCTCGCCGTTGGAGGGGTTCGGCGAGAGATCGATCGTGCCGAAGTACCAGAGGTGCACGTCGCTGTGGGCGAACGCGTACGCGCAGCAGTTGAGCACGCTCTCGGAGAGCTCGACGTCGAAGGTGTTCGCGATCGGAATGCCGTCGAAGTCGAGGCCGTTGAAGAACCCGCCCCCGTCGGCTCGCCAGTAGTTGTCGGCCCAGGCGACGTTGCTCCACCGCACCGGGACCGGGTCGCCCCAGTTCAGGTCGTAGCGGGCGTCGAGGGTGCCGTTGACCGGATGCGCGTCGAGCGCGGTCATCTGATCGACCGGCAGCCCCGCAATCGCGAGGCGACGGATCGCCTCGCTGTTGACGATCGCGCCGCGGCTGTGCCCGATGAAGTGGACCGCACGGCCCGCGATGAGGTCGCTCGGCCCGGCGCCGGGCTCGGCGTACGCCGCATCGCGCAGCATCGCCTGCATGGCGTCGCCCGCGGCCTGCGCGTAGTTCCAGTTCGGGCCTTCGTCGATGAACTCCGAGTCCTCGACCCAGTTGAAGATCACCACGATGTTCGCGCTCGAGCCGTTCCCGCCGCCGTCGGGATCGCGGGTCAAGACGCCGCTTGGTCCCGTGTAGCGGTAGACCGCGCCGTCGCCGCCGGCGCGGGCGAGGATCTCCGTCGCCATGCGTTCCGCCCACGCTCCCTTGCCGGTTGCGGCAAAGCCGTGGGAGACGATGGTCGTGGTGGGTGTCGCGGCGGCGATCGCTTCGCGTTCGCGCGCCTCGATCGCGAGGCCCGGCCGAGGCGGGGCGGCGACGAGCGAGGCGGCGAGCAGGCTGATGGTCAGCAAGGGCATGGCGAGAGCGTACGTCGGGAACGCCTCGATACCGCGCGGCGAGCGGTCGGGTTCGTGGAAGTGCGCCACGATTGCGCGGCTATCCGGACCGTGGACGGGATGCTCGCGGAGCACCGTCGCCGTGGGCGCGACACACCTTCGAACTCGGCAGGCGAGACGCCCGCGGTCCACGGGGCACCAACCCGACCCGCGTCAGACGTTCGTGCCGGCAGGACGCCCACGATCCAATGAACGCAGAGTCCGTCGCGATGCACCCGTGCGGGCTGAACGCCCGGGGCTCACCGTCGCCGTGAGCGAGGCTGCCGAATCACTCCGAACGCAGGTGGTGTTCACCGCGGCGCGTCCGCCGTCTCCGCGAGATCGATGAAGAACGCCTGCTCGCGGGCGACGCGGTCGATGCGCTCGAACCGGCCGCTGCGGCCGCCATGGCCCGCCTCCATCTCGATCCAGAAGACGAGCGGCTCGTCGTCGGTCCTCAGCCGCCGCAGCCGCGCGACGTACTTCGCCGGCTCGAAGTACTGGACCTGCGAGTCCCACAGACCCGTCGTCACGAGCATTGCGGGGTAGTCCTTCGCTTCGAGATTGTCGTAGGGCGAATACGAGAGGATGTACTCGTACGCCTCCTTCGACTCGATCGGATTCCCCCACTGCGTCCACTCGTTGGTGGTCAGCGGAATCGACGCGTCGAGCATGGTGGTGAGGGCATCGACGAACGGCACGTGCACGCCCATGCCCCGGTAGCGATCGCCCGCCATGTTCGCCACACCGCCCATCAGCAGTCCGCCGGCGGAGCCGCCGGTCGCGAAGACCCGCGTCGGGTCGGCCCATCGCTCCCGCACGAGGAAGTCGGTGGCATCGATGAAGTCGGTGAAGGAGTTCATCTTGTGCATCAGCCGACCGTCCTCGTACCAGCCCTGCCCGAGATCCGATCCGCCGCGCCCGTGGGCGGTCGCGCCCGCAAAGCCGCGATCCATCAGCGAGACGCTCGCCGGGTCGAACACGGCATCGCTGGCGAACCCGTACGAGCCGTAGGCCTCGAGGACGATCGGGTGCAGCCCGTCGCGCGACCACGAGTCCTTTCGCCACGCGATCGAGATCGGAATCCGCTGGCCGTCCCGGCTCGGCGCCCACAGGCGTGCCGACTCGTACTTCGACGCGTCGTAGCCGAGCACCGGCTGGACCTTGCGAAGCCGCTTCTCGCGCGAGTCGAGATCGACGTCGAGCACCGTGCGCGGCGTGGTCATCGTGGTGAACGAGACCCGCAACGACTCGTTGGCAGGATCGGGGTTGTCGTCGAGCCACATCGAGAACGCCTCCGCCTCGACCGGCACCACCCAGCCTTCGCCGCCCTCCCACGGCACGATGCGCACCTGGGCGTTCGCGCCCGACCGCTCGCCGATCGCCACGCCGCGTTCGAGGAGGACGAAGCCGTCGAGCGAGGTCTGGGATCGCTCCGGCACCAGATCCCGCCAGCGCGAGCGGTCGGCCGGATCGTCTTCCGCCGCCAGCACCAGCCGGAAGTCGGGGGCTGCGTCGTTGGTGCGGATCACCCAGCGGCCACCGAGATGATCCGCGTAGGACCGCACGCCCTTCCGCATCGGCAGCACCACCACCGGAGCCTTCGTGGGGTTGTCGAGGGGCACGGCCTTGAGTTCGGTCTCGTCGTAGGTGCCCGTCGAAATCAACAGCCACTTCCGGTCGCGGCTCGCGTCGAAGCCCGTGAAGAGTTCGTCGTCCGGCTCGTCGAAGACCACGCGGTCGCGCGACGGCGGCGTGCCGAGTTCATGCAGCATGATCGGCCCGCTCTGCAGCAGGACCGGATCCTGCCGCTGGTAGAAGAAGCTTCGCCCGTCGTTGGCCCACACGATCGACTCGAGCGTGCCGTCGATGCGATCGGGAAGCAGCTCGCCCGTGCGGAGATCCTTCACGAGCAGCCGATGGCCGCGGCGACCCTGCAGGTCCATGGTCCACGCGAGGCGGGTGCCGTCGGGGCTCACCTCGTACGTGCCGAGTCGGAAGTAGTCCTCGCCTCGCGCGAGTTCGTTGCCGTCGAGCAGAAGCTCCGGCGCCACGTCTGGGTCGGGGCCGTCGAGCCCTCCCTGCCGCCGCATCCAACGCGGCTGCTCGTCGCCGGGCTCGAAGGCGGTCCAGTACCACCAGCCCCGATCGTGCTGCGGCACGGTCGCGTCGTCCTCCTTGATCCGTCCGCGGATCTCCTGCGAGAGCGTCGCCTGCAGCGGCGCGAGGCGTTCGAGCATCGCCTCGGCATAGGCCTGCTCGGCGTCGAGGTACTCCATCACCTCGTCGCGCTTCCGCTGCGGATCGTCGTCGCGGAGCCAGTAGTACTCGTCGAGCCGATCCCCGTGCGGGCTCTCGACGACGAAGTGCTGCTGCTTGGCGACCGGCGGCGCGACGGCCGCCGTCCGCGACGAGGTCGAGGGGGACGAGCAGGCGATGATGGCGAACGGAATGGCGGCGGCGGCGAGCAGTGGGCGAGAGCGCATCGCCGCAAGGTACCGCTGCCCGCGCGGTTTCGTGAGTCGTGCGGACCGGAACGCCCCGCCGCTCCTGCCGGACTTCGGACCACTATGCGACGCGCCGCGAGGGCGGTCGACCGCCATGGCTACTGCGGACGCCGTTCCCCCGCTTCGATCCGCACCGGCAGGCGATTGCCGGCCGGCGGCATCGGGCAGGTCGCGAACGCCGTGAACGCGCACGGCGGGTTGTACGCGCGATTGAAGTCGATCGTGGTGCGGCCGTCGATCGGCGCCGGCACCTCGAGAAAGCGTCCGCCGCCGTAGGTCTCGCGTCCGTTGGTCTCGTCGCCGAAGACGACGAAGAGACGCCCCTCGCCGGCCGAGGTGGCGAGCAGCTCGCGCATCACGCCATCGAGTTCGAAGCGAAGCGTCGCCGCAAGCGGCTGCTCCTCGAGGAAGCCGGTCACGTTGGTGATCGCGATGGTGCGGTCGCGGGCCGGCTCGACCGTGGCTTCGACGACCCGCGTCGGATCGTGGGGATAGAGCTCGAGGCCGGGGAACTCGGTGAGCACCGGGCTCGCGGCGTCGCGCACCCGCAAGGCCAGCCGGCCGTTGCGCCGCACGAGCGTGAACGAGACCGTGCCGCTGCGAACGACCGACGGCGGCCCCTGATCGTCGGCGACGAGCGGCTCGCCGGCGGTGCCGCGCTCGATGGAGACCTCGGCGCGAGGCTCCGGCACGAACCGCACCGACTCGCCCACGACCACGAATCGTCCGATCACCTCGTCGGCGCAGCCCGGATAGGAGAAGGTCGCCGAGGCATCGCGTCCGACGGTGAACTCGCCCTCTTCGAGGAAGTCGAGACCGACGAGCGTGAGCCAGCCGTCGGGAGCCTGCAGGCGTGAGAGACGCTCGGCATGCCAGGCGTCACGGGCGGCCGCTTCGGCCGAGGGCGCGGATCGAGTCATGGAGGCGTCGGGAGGAGTCTTCGTGGAGGTCGAATCGGAGCCGGTGCGCGGAAGAGTCGGCGCGCACGCGGACATCCAGCACACCGCCACGCCCAGCGACAGGATCCGCGTCGGTCGACCTCGCATGCGGCGAAGCGTAGCGAGCGGCGGCGGATCGCCGGGGGCCGCGTGCGGCGATCCGTCGCGTGACCTCAGCAGCCGCCCCACGCCGCGAGCACGAGGCCCAGATCGACGCCGTCCACGACGCCGTCGCTGTTGAGGTCGGAGACCGTGCCGCCTCCCGCAGCGCCCCAGCCGGCAAGCACCGTGCCGAGGTCGACGCCGTTGACGACGCCGTCGCCGTTGACGTCGCCGACGCACGGCGCCCCGCACTCGTCGGGCACGCCGTCGCCGTTCGTGTCGGCGCTCGCGGGCGCGTAGGGCGACGCCAGCAACGACGTCAGCGGCAGCACGCCCCGCGAGATCCGCAGTTCGTCGATCGAGCCGCGGAGCAGCTGGTTGATGCCGCCCGTCGCGTTGGGGTGGCCGCCGATCACGAGCGGCACGTCGTTCGCGAAGAGCTGCATCGACTCGATCGAGACCTCCTCGTAGACGTCGTTCAGCACGAACCGGCAGATCCGATTGAAGGGATCGAAGGAGACCGCAACGTAGTTCCAGTCGTTGTCGACGATGCGGAGATTGCTGACGACCGCCCACTTGTTGGTGCCACCGCCGTCGCCGTACCCGCCGGTGAAGACGAGCTCGCGGCCGTTGAAGTTGGCGGTGCGCCCGCTCACCTCGTCGCAGGTGCTCGCGTACTCCGCGCCCTGCACGAGCACGCCCCAGTCGATCTGCGAGTCGGGCGTGGCGCCCTTCTTGCAGGCGAGCCACTGGCGATTGCCCGCCGAACCGGTGCCGGCCAGTTGATCGAGCTTCACCCACGCCTCGACCGTGAACGCCTCGCCGAAGAAGGCGAGGTGCTGCAAGGGATCGTCGACGACGAGCCGCCCTGCGTTGCCAAGCAGCGCCGAACGGGTGTTCGCCTCGCCCGTCGAGGGAATCGTGGCGAGCGGCACGGCCGTCTGCGACGACGCCCCGGTGTTGCTCGCGGCAAGTCCAAGGGGACCGCTGTCCGTGCCGATCGCCTTCGCGTTCTCGAAGCGCCAGTAGGCGATCGTCTCGGTCGCCGGCGCCGCCGCGACGTCGCAGGAGTCGGGAACGCCGTTCGCGTTGCAGTCCTCCGCGAGGCCTTCCGCGATCGCCACGGCGTCGGAAACGCCGTCGCCATCGCAGTCGACGTCGCACGCGTCGGGCACGCCGTTGGCGTCGAGATCGAGGACCGGCCTGAACGCCTCGGTCGGCACGACCTCGGGCGAGCCGCCCGGCGGGGCCCACCGGAGGATCACCCGCGCGCCGCCGATTCCCTCGAACCACTCCAAGCGGAATGCATACGACCAGGCTGCCTCGAGTTCGATCGAGCTTGTGTAGGTGCCGTTCCCGTTCTCCCAGTGCTCGATGACCACCTCGTCGCCGATCCAAAGCCGCACGCCGTCGTCGGCATCGACAATGAACTGATAGGTGCCCGAGACCGGTGCGGTCAGGATGCCGGTGAAGCGGATGCCGTACTCGTCGTTGCCGAGGCCGTCGACGCCGTTGGGCGAGCCGCCATCGAACTCGAAGTCGATGTTGGGCACGATGGCGCTCGCCAACCGCTCCGTCAGGCGCCCGTTGTCGCTGCTGTCGAAGTACTCCGCGACGAGCCCGTGCGGCACCACCGCGCCGCACGCGTCGACGATGCCGTCGCCGTCGCAGTCGCCGCCTTCCTCGCAGGCGTCGAGCACGAGGTTCCCATTGCAGTCGGCCGAGGCGTCGAGTTCGATCTGATAGCCGTCGGGCAGGTAGTCGCCGTCGCAGTCGGTGTCTGCGCAGAGGTCCGGCACGCCATCGCCGTCGCGGTCGAAGGTGGGACGAAGCGCCGCGGTCGGCACCACCGCGACTTCGCTCGCGGAAGGCGCCTGCCACAGGAGCTGCAGCTTCGCCTCGCCGGTGTACTGCACGTACTCCACGCGAAGGTGGTAGCCGCGTCCCGCCTCGAGTTCGAGCTCGGCGAGCGTCTCGGTGCCCGGGCTCGGGCCCCAGTAGTTCACGATCTGCTCGCCATCGAGCCAGATCCGCACGCCGTCGTCGTGGAACGCGCCGAGTCGCCAGAGCCCCGACTCGTTCGGCACGAGCGTGCCGAGCCATCGCGCGGAGAAGTCGTTGTCGGGGATGCCGGCGGGCAGATTGGCTTCACCCTGCGAGAGGAAGTCGATCGCACCGTCGATCCTCGCGCTGAAGTCGCCAAGCAGGTCCTCGTTGGCGAAGTACTGTCCGACGAGCCCATTGAGGCCGGCCTGGCAGACGTCGAGCACGCCGTCGGCGTCGCAGTCGCCGCCCTCGAGGTCGCACTCGTCGGGCTGGCCGTTGCCATTGCAGTCCTGCGCGAGCCCATTGATGATCTCGTAGTCGTCGGGCAGGCCGTTGCCGTTGCAGTCCGGATCGCACTCGTCCGGCACGCCGTTCTCGTTGAGATCGTCCGCGACGCCGCAGTAGCCGCCGGCGCAGAAGGTGCCGCGGATCATCCAGTCGCCCTGGAAGTCGACGAAGAGCTTGCTGAGCAGCGAGAACTCCGCGGCGCCGTTGGCGAGATCGTTGGGGTTGAACGGGTTGATCGTGGCGATCCACCAGCTCGCATCGAGGGTCGCGTTGTCGTCGTAGGCGGCGGGAAAGGCCGCCGGCGTGATGGGCACCTGATCCGCCCACACGCCGATGAAGACCGACGTTCCGGCCTCGCCGAGGTAGGTCTCTGGAATCGGATGCAGCGTCTCGTTGAGCGGCACCCAGCCGCGGCCCGAGACCGTCTCGACCGAGACGAGCAGTTCGGCATCGAAGGGAATGCCGTCGCCGTCGAGATCCTTCCACACCGCCACCGTGACGGGACTGCCCTCGTCGAAGACGCCGTAGACGATCTCGATGCCGTTGATCGTCTCCTTGCCCGGCTCGACGATGTACTGCACGAGCCAGCAGATCGTCTGGAGATTGCCGAGGTTGGTCCCGACGGCGCCGCTGAGCGCACCGGTGTCCGCCTGGTAGTAGCGGTCGAGTTCCTCGAGTTCGCACTCGTCCGGAATCCCGTTGGCCTGACAGTCCTCGCTGATCCCGAGGGCGATGTCCTCCGCGTCGTCGATCCCGTTCTGGTTGCAGTCCTCGAAGCCGGCGAAGGCCGCCGAGGCGGTCACGGCCAGCGGAAGGAGGAACGCCAAGGCACCGTCGAGCAGGGCGGTCGGTCGGGGCATGTCGGAGGGTCTCGGGGGTTCAGAGGAGGGCCGGGACGAGGCCACGCGAGGCCGAAGACTTGCGGGCACCGAGGCTTCGAAACTCGGTCTACCGGTGAACGTAGCCCGCGGATCGCTCCGGGCGAGCAGATTTCCAGAATGCCCGGGCGATTTGGTTGGGGCCACCTCACGCGGTGATCGCTCGCTTCGCTCGGCGGGCGGTCACATGGACCGGATGGACCTGATGGACGGGATGGACCCGGAGCGCGAAGCGTTGCACCGGGGGCGGGCGGCTGGCCGTTGGCGACCTGGTTCGTCTCCTTTCTCCTTTCTCCTTTCTCCTCCTCTCATTCCGCTTGCCCACCCCGATTCTCGGTCTACCTTTTTGCCGGCGGCGTTCCCTCGTCGCCTCCCTTGGGGTCCCTTCGATTCAGGAGAAAGACATGAGCACTCGTCCCGAGGGCACGGAGAAGTCGTCTCTTCGCGCCGCCTACACGTTCGCAGCCGGAGCCGCCGCGGCCGCCGCCGGCACTGCCCAAGCCGAGGTCGTCTACTCGGGGGTGCAGGACCTGTCCATCGCCCAGTTCAGTTCGCTCGGCCTCGACATCGACCTCGACGGCTTCGCGGACCTCACGCTCAAGAACTACGTGTTCGGCGGCGGCAACTATCAGGGCGCGACCGTCATCTACGCCCCGGGCCAGCTCGTCGGATTCAACGCCGGCCCGAGCGGCTACGCGTACGTCACGGCGCTCTCGGAAGGCTTCGTGATCGACGCCTCCTCGGTCGGCCCGACCTTCTTCGGCTCGATGGCCTACGGCGGCTCGAACCCCAACGCCCAGTTCAACATGGTCGACAACGCCTACCTCGGGCTCTCCTTCGCCCGTGGCGGCGGCTTGAACTACGCGTGGGTGCGGGTCTCGATCGACAATGCCGCGGGCACCTTCGTGGTGCACGACTGGGCGTTCGACGACGCCGGCGCCGGCATCGCGGCGGGCGTGATCCCCGCTCCGCCGGTGCTCGGCATGCTGGCCGCCGGCGCGGCTGGCCTCGGCCTGATGCGCGGACGCCAGCGCAAGGCCTGATCGACGCTTCGCGATCCCGATCCGCCGCCGCGCGATGACCGGCCCACGGGCCGTGATTCGTGCGGCGGCGATCTTTCATGGACGCTCCGCTTGCAGCACGCCGAAGACACCCTCGCCCGTCGAACGTAGGCCGCATGCGCGACGATCCCCCGATCTCCAAGACCTCGCCCCGTCGCGTGCTGCTCGTCGGCTGGGACGCTGCGGATTGGCAGATGATCGATCCGCTGATCGCCCAGGGCCTGATGCCCACCCTCGCGTCGTTCCTGGCGCGCGGTGCTCGCGGCAACCTGGCGACCACGCAGCCGATCCTCTCGCCGATCCTGTGGAACACGATCGCCACCGGCAAGCGGGCGGACCAGCATGGCGTCCTCGGCTTCACCGAGCCCGATCCCGGCGGCCACGGCATCCGGCCGACCGCGAGCACCAGCCGGCGATGCAAGGCGCTCTGGAACATCCTGACGCAGTCCGGACTTCGCTCGCACGTGGTGGGCTGGTACGCCTCGCATCCGGCCGAGCCGATCGCCGGCACGATGGTCTCGAACCAGATCGAATTCACGTCGCCCGAAGAGCGGCCGCCGGCGCCGCTGCGGGCCGGGGCCGTGCATCCCGCCGAACGCGGCGACGAGATCGCCGAGTGCCGCGTGCATCCCTCGGAGATCGGACTCGACGCGATCCTGCCCTTCGTACCCGACGCCGCCGCGATCGCGGCGAAGGCCCCGAAGCGGCTCGGCACGTTGCAGCACATGCTCGCGCAGACCGCCACGATCCACGCGATCGCGACCCGCCTGCTTGCGGGTGACGATTGGGAGTTCGCCGCGGTCTACTACGAGGGCATCGATCGCTTCGGCCACGAGTTCATGGAGTTCCATCCGCCGAAGATGGCGGAAGTCGCTGCCGAAGACTTCGCGGCGTATCGCCACTGCATGACGGGCATCTATCGCTTCCACGACATGATGCTCGAGGCGCTGCTGCGCCTCGCGGGCGACGACACCACGGTCGTGCTCATCTCCGATCACGGCTACTACAACGACGCGCGGCGCCCCGACCCGCGCGAAGGCAAGTCCGGTCCGGTCGAGTGGCACCGGCCGCTTGGCGTCTTCGCCGCGGCGGGCCCGAGCGTGCGGCAAGGCGCGAGGCTCTTCGGCGGCAGCATCGTCGACATCGCCCCGACGCTGCTCACGCTGATGGGGCTTCCCGCGGCGCGAGACATGCCCGGACGCGTGCTCGCCGAGGTGCTCGAGGGACTCGAGGAGCCGCAACGCATCGAGTCTTGGGAGTCGGACGAGGGCGCGTGCGGCATGCACCCGGCCGACCTGCGGCTCGACCCGCCAGAGC
>JBMTTG010000077.1:0-11400 GCA_049449095.1 Phycisphaerales bacterium
CGTGCCCTCGTTGTACTTCTGGTACATGCCGCTCAGGCCGAGCATCACGCCGGTCTTGCCGCCGCGGAAGCTGTTGAAGTCCTCGAAGTCCTTCCAGCCGGCGTCGCCGAACTTGACCTCGCCGCGGGCGGCGAAGGAGTAGCTCGTGGGATCGGTGTTCCAGTTGGAGCTCGTGACGTTGTTGGCGGCGCCGCTGAAGGGCGTCGGAAGGCCGTTGCCGGTCCAGGCCCGCACGCGGAACTGGTCGGTCTCCCACTGCAGCTCGATGCCGCGGTCGTAGTTCTGCTGGAAGTAGCCCGAGAGCAGCGAACGCTCGACCGCGAGCTGGCGGCGGCTCGAGACGAGGTCCTCCTGAAGCCACGGGGCCTTGAACTGGCCGAGCTTCATCGAGAGACCGTCGCCGAAGTCCTTCTCGATCCAGGCATCCTCGACGAGGAAGTTGGCGGTGTTGCCGGTGTTGAGGTTGTTGGATCCCCGGTTGAACGCGCCCTGGATCTTGTAGGTCCAGGTCTCGTCGAAGATGTTGCCGCTGAAGGCGAGCTTCGCGCGGCGGATCTGGAATCCGTACTCGGTCGACTGACGACCGGCATCGTTCAGGATGTAGCGGACCTGCAGCTGGCCGCTGATCCGCAGGGAGTACTTGCCGTCGGCGCTCTGGATGTAGAAGCCCTTGCCCGGGGCGTAGCCGGCGAGGGCCGCATCGGACTGGAAGCTCGCGCGGCTCTCGGCGTCGGCGAGCACGTCCATCACCACGCCGCGGATCTGCTCGGCCCGCTCCTCGCTCAGCCAGCGTTCGCCGTCGGCGGACTCGAGCTGACCGAGCCGGCTGTTGAGCCGATCGACCGTCGCCTCGAGCTGCCCGATCTTGTCGAGGGCCGCCTGCAGCTCGTCGCCGCCCTGCGGCTCGTCGGCGGCGGCGGTGCTTCCCAAGGCGGCGATCGCTGCCACGACCACTCCGGCGATCCGAATCGAAGCCATGCACGGTCTCCTGCGCTCGGCCCGGTCGCCGACGGCGAGCGGACGGTCTCCTAGGTCATCCCCGCCGCCGTGGCAGGGCTCTGGTGCGGCGATGCCGCCATCGCTCCGGTGGTTTCGGGGCGACGTTCACGGAACGCTAACCGTTCCTGTGTGAGGATCCGGTCAAGGAAGCGCAAAGACCGTGCGTTTGCAAGCGTTCGATGAGCCGCCGGCGGCCCTTCGGCAAGCGGCGCGCAAAGAACCGGTGTTCCGCTCCGGGTCGCCGCCCTGGGTCGAGCGCCGCGATCGCCCCGGCTCGAACGGTCGATGGAGGACATCCCGGCGGGGAATCAGCCCCGCGCGGAGGCCTCGACGCCCCCGAGCAGCCGGCTCGCGTAGGTGTGCATCGCGTCGCGAAGCTGCTCGAAGCTCTCGAGCACGTAGAGGATCGGCTGGTAGTGGTCGATCTCGAAGGCGGTGTCGCAGACCGTCTCGAGATCGAAGGGACGCCGGTCGACCTCCTCCGAGACGAGGGCGTGGCGGCTCTCGCCGGGACTCGAGATGAGGCCCGAGCCGTAGACCTTGAGCTCGCCGTCCTCGCGGATCAGGCCGAACTCGACCGTGAACCAGAAGAGCCGCGCGAGCCGCTCGGTGTGGTAGGGGTCGTCGGTCTTGAGCGCGGCGAGGCCGTAGGTCTGGAGGAAGTCCGCGAAGACCGGATCGGCGTGGAGCGGCACGTGCCCGAAGATGTCGTGGAAGATGTCGGGCTCGGGCAGGTAGTCGATCGACTCCTTGGGGCGGATGACGATCGTGGTCGGGAACTCGCGCCGCGAGAGGCAGGCGAAGAAGCTCTTCGCCGGCAGGTATCCCGGCACGCCGCGGCTCTGCCAGCCGGTCATGGGCTTGAGTCGCGCGTTGATGTCGGCGAGCGGCGGAATCCGCTCGCGCCGGAGATTGATGAGCTTCGCGCCGTCGAGGTAGGTCTTCGAGGCG
The DNA here is from genome assembly GCA_049449095.1 of Phycisphaerales bacterium. Classification (GTDB taxonomy): domain Bacteria; phylum Planctomycetota; class Phycisphaerae; order Phycisphaerales; family SM1A02; genus VGXO01. Next base: position 1,951 of record JBMTTG010000077.1, read on the forward strand.
TGCGTTGCGAGATAGGCCATCTGGCGATCGAAGAGGATCTGCCAGGTCTCCTGGTTCTCCGCGGTGTAGCCCTCGTAGCGCTGATCGATGTAGAGGTTGGACGGGTCGTGGTAGCCCGGCTCCCCGAAGTGGTTGGCGTACTCCTGCGCCGCCCGGGCCTGGGTGTCGTCGATCATCGCGTGGTTGAGGCTGGCGCTCATGAGGGGATGCTCCTGCAGGAAGGCCTGAACGAACCGGTCGATGGTAGCCGCGGGAACGTCGCGAGCGGGCCGCACGCTGCGCGCGAAGGGCGGTTCGCGTGGCAGGCACGCCGGCGCGAACGCGCGGTCCGCGTCACGGGGTTGGCGCTCGCTTCGCTCGGCGGGCGGTCGCTTGGACGGAATGGACTCGATGGACGGGATGGACCTCGAACCGCGAAGCGCTGCATCTGGTGGCGGAGGCTTCGCATGGGGATTAGGAGCGCCTCCGAGTGGCTTCAATCCGGCGTCGAGGGCCTCGTGCCCGTTCGCAAGGCGCCCAACGGTTCAGGCCGACCCATCGCTCCCCGTACCATCGCTCGGATGTCAGAACCCGATCCCATCGTCGTCGAGGCGCGGGCGTGGCTTCGCGACCACCTCGACGGACTCATCCTCTTCGAGGGCGAGGCGCGGCCGATCCGGCTCGTGGTCGCGCCCGACGGCCGGCTCGTCGCGTCGGTGATGGTCGCCATGCTCCGCTCGCTCGACGTGGTGCTCGCCCTGCCCGACGAGGACGAGGATTCGATGCAGCTGATGGTCACCCTCGTGGGCTTCGAGGAGGACGGCCCCGACGGGGCGCTCGCCGACCGCTGGCGCATCCACCACGGCGAGCCGCCGGATGTGCGCTGGGCCGCGATCACGATCGACGCCGCGAGATTCCGTGGCCACTTCCTCGACGGCGAAGCGTTCGACCTCCGCAATCCGCTTGCGGCGGAAGAGGCTTCGATCTGCTCGACCGCCAACCGCGACCTGACCTCGGAGCTCCGCGCGATGGCGATCGCGGAGGCGCATCGTCGCAATCGGCCGCCATCGGACTGGGGGCTCGACGCGCCGCGGCTCGTCGGTGCCGACTCGACGGGATTCGACCTTCGCGGCGCCTACGGCAACCTTCGCGTCCCGGTCGAGCCGCCGATCGCCGATGCGGCCGCGGCGCTCGCGGCGATCCGTCGCCTCGGTTCCTGAGACCTCTTCGAGCGATCGCCCCGTGAATCTGCTCTGCGTACCCATCGCCGTCGATGCGCCGGACATGGTCGGCCTCGCCCTCGAACGCGCGCACTCGGCCGCGAGCCGCGGCGCGAACCTCCTCGAGTGGCGGGTCGACGCCCTCGCGGAGGATCCGCAGGCCCTCGGCGCGATTCGCCGGCTCGTGCGCGAGTCGCCGTTGCCTTCGATCGTCACGATCCGCACCGCCTCCGAAGGCGGGCTCTACGACGGCGACGACACCGACCGCGTGAGCCTGATCGAAGCGATCGGCACGTCCGACGACCCGCCGCGCTACCTCGACGTCGAATGGGCGTCGTACTCCAGAAGCGCGAACCTTGCGCAGAAGATCGACCTCGTCGTCGAGCATCCTGCTCAGGTCCGCCCGATCGAGACCCGCCTGATCCTCTCGATGCACGACCTCGAAGGGCGGCCGCGCGATCTGCTCCAGAGGATCGCCGCGATGGCGCACGAGCCGGCGTGCGCGATGGTGAAGGTCGCGTGGCGAGCGCGATCGATCCGCGACAACCTCGAGATGTTCGACCTGCTCGCGGAGCGGCCCAAGCCGATGGCCGCGATGGGCCTCGGGCCCTTCGGCCTCATGAGCCGCGTGCTCTCGCCCAAGTTCGGCGGCTTCATGAGCTACGCCGCGCTCGAGGCCGATCTCGCGACGGCCGAGGGGCAGCCGACGATCGAGGAGTTGCTCGAGACCTATCGGTACCGATCGATCGGTCCGGCGACCGAGGTCTACGGGGTGATCGGATGGCCGGTCGGGCATTCGAAGTCGCCGGTCTTCCACAACGCGGCCTTCGCGTCGCGCGGCCGCGATGCGGTGCTCGTGCCGATGCCGATCGCGCCGGGGTGGGAGCCCTTCAAGGCGTCGCTCGGAGCCATGCTCGATCACCCGCGGCTTGGGTTCCGCGGCGCCGCGGTGACGATTCCGCACAAGGAGCACCTGCTTCGCTTCGTCGAGGAGCGTGGCGGCGAGATCGAGCCGCTCGCGGCACGGATCGGCGCGGCGAACACGCTCCTCGTGCGGGCGGACGGATCCCTCGTCGCGGCGAACACCGACGCGCCTGCGGCGGCGGAGGCGCTTGCGATCGGATTCGGGCTCGATCCGTCCGCGCTCGACGCCTCATCCTTCGCGGGCAGGCGCCTCGCGGTGCTCGGTGCCGGCGGCGCCGCCGCGGCGATCGCGGCGGGGCTGGCGATGCACGGCGCGACCGTCGTCGTCGCCAACCGCACGAAGGAGCGTGCCGAGGCGCTCGCGGAGCGGCTTCGAGCCGCCGGCGAGGGTCGGTGGCGCATCTCCGCGGCCGGTCTCGACTCCCTCGCCTGCGGCTGCTTCCACGCGTTCGTGAACGCGACGCCGGTCGGCCTGGAGGGCGGGCCCGATCCCGATGGGAGCCCGCTTCCGGAGGACGTCGGGCTCGACGATTCGATCGTCGTCTTCGACACCGTGTACGCCCCCGAACGCACGCCGCTGCTCGCCGAGGCCGCCTCGCGAGGCGCGAAGGTCGTCGGCGGGCTCGAGATGTTCACCCGCCAGGCGGCGCGGCAGCAGCGGCTCTTTTCGACGGATGATGCATGTTGACGCCACGTCTGGACGACGCATCGGTCGTTCCACGCATCGGAGAGGATCGACTATGAACCCACAGCTCGCATCGGTGTTCGACCGACTGGTGGCGGAGACACGAGCAGTGATGCCGGATCTTCGCTTCGAGATTCTGGAGATCGGAGCGGTGCCTCTCGGAGGGGACGCCGAGCCGTTTCATCGTCTTCTCGCCGACTTCCCGGGCTCGCGCATCCACGCCTTCGAGCTGGATCCGAAGAGTTGTGAGCGATTGCGAGCGCTGGCCATGCCCGGCGTCGAGATCCATGAATTTGCGATTGGTCGAAGGCGAGAGCTACGAGTCTTGCACATGACGAACCATCCGATGTGCAGTTCGCTCTACCGCCCGAATCAGCCATGGCTGGAGTGCTTCCACAATCTGGAGGTCAGCTACCTTCGCGACACGGCGGAAGTCTCGACCGTCTCCATCGACGACTTCACTTCCCAAGCCGGGATCGATCGGATCGACTTCGTCAAGATCGACATCCAGGGAGCGGAGCTGGATGCGTTTCAGGGCGGGTCCAGATCCCTCGGAGGCTGCCTCGCGATCGTGACCGAGGTCGAGTTTCTGGAGCTCTACGAGAATCAGCCGCTCTTTGGGGATGTCGATCGGGAACTGCGGAACCAGGGCTTCATGTTCCACAAGTTCCTCGGAGTCGCCGGGCGGGCGATGCGACCGTTGCTGATGGGCAACGATCCGAACGCGGCGTCGTGGCATCTCTGGGCCGATGCGATGTATGTCCGTTCTTTCGAGGACTGGTCCGAGATGGAGCTTTCGGCCCTCGTTCGCCTGGGGCTCCTCGCCTGGCTCTATGGGAGCCCGGACATCACGTGTCAGTGCCTGATGATCGTCGACGACCGACTGGGAACCAACTTGCGCTCGGCGCTGAGTCCCGACTGACACACGACCCGCGGCGCCTACTTCGTCGACAGCGTCTCGCGATCGCGGAGCGACTTCGGGGTCATCTGCGCCGCGATCGCAAACGGCAGGAAGTGCATCGCCGCCGCGATCACCTTGTTGACGAACCCGGTGACGACGACCGGCTGGTCGCGCTCGACCGCGCGCCAGGACTCCTCGACGACCGCGCGGGAGGACTGCCACATCCACTTCGGCATCGAGCCCATCGCCTCGCGCACGCCGAGCACGTCGTGGAACTCGGTGTAGGTGAAGCCCGGGCAGCTTGCGGTGATGTGGACGCCGCTCCCGCGATGCGCGAGCCACAGCGCACGGCTCGCCGAGACGAGGAAGCGCTTCGCCGCGGTGTAGGTCGATCCGGGTGGCTCCGCCGCGAACGCCGCGAGGGAGGCGATGTTCACGATGCGGCCCCATCGCCGCCCGAGCATGCCCGGCAGAAGCAGCCGCGAGAAGTGGAGCGGGGCCCGCACCAGCACCTCGAGGAACTCCGACTGCACCGGCCACGGCGCGGTCGCGAATCGCTGGTGCAATCCGTAGCCGGCGTTGTTGACGAGGACGTCGACGTGGCGTCCGCGCGCGGCGATCGCCTCGACCACGCGATCGGGCGCCTGCGGGTCGGCAAGGTCCGCCGCGATCGCGAACGCCTCGATCCCATGCTCCTCGGCGAGCCGCGCGGCGAGCGCCTCGAGGCGGTCGGTGCGTCGCGCCGTCAGCGCGAGATCGAGGCCCTGCTCGGCGAGCAGTTCCGCGAACGACTCGCCGATCCCGGCGCTCGCGCCGGTGACCAGCGCGAGTCGTCGGGCGGAGGTGTTGCGGGATGGCATCTCAGAAGTCCGCGTTGCGCGGCGTGCGCGGGAAGGGGATCACGTCGCGCACGTTCGCCATGCCCGTCGCGTAGACGATCGTCCGCTCGAACCCGAGTCCGAACCCCGCGTGCGGCACGGAGCCGTAGCGGCGCAGGTCGCGGTACCACCAGTAGGCCGCCGGATCGAGCCCCATCTCCGCGATGCGCCGGTCGAGCACGTCGAGCCGCTCCTCGCGCTGGCTGCCGCCGATGATCTCGCCGATCCCCGGCGCGAGCACGTCCATCGCCGCGACGGTCTTCTCGTCGTCGTTGAGGCGCATGTAGAAGGCCTTGATGTCCTTGGGGTAGTTCATGACGACGACCGGGCGGCCGACGAGCGTCTCGGTGAGGAACCGCTCGTGCTCGGACTGCATGTCCATGCCCCACTTGACCGGATAGTCGAACTTGTGTCCCTTGCGCTCGGCCTCCTCGAGGCGACGGATCGCCTCGGTGTAGTCCATCCGCTCGAAGCTCGCGGCGATGAACTTCTCGAGCCGCTCGATGCAGGTCTTGTCGATGCGATCGGCGAAGAAGCGCATGTCGTCGCCGCGCTCGGCGAGCAGGTCGGTGAAGATCGACTTGAGAAGCGCCTCGGCGAGGTCGGCGTCGGCGGCGAGATCGGCGAAGGCGATCTCGGGCTCGATCATCCAGAACTCGGCGAGGTGGCGGCTCGTGTTGGAGTTCTCCGCGCGGAAGGTCGGCCCGAAGGTGTAGACCTTGGAGAGCGCGAGGCACCAGCACTCGACGTTGAGCTGGCCCGACACGGTGAGGTGGGTCTGCTTCCCGAAGAAGTCCTGGCCGAAGTCGACGCGGCCCTCGCCGTCGCGGGGGATGTTCGCGAGGTCGAGCGTCGAGACCTTGAACATCTGACCCGCGCCCTCGCAGTCGCTGCCGGTGACGATCGGGGTGTGGATCCAGAAGAAGCCGTTCCGGTCGAAGAAGCGGTGCGTCGCCATCGCGAGGCAGTGCCGCACGCGGCCGATCGCCCCGAAGGTGTTGGTGCGCGGCCGGAGGTGCGCGACCTCGCGGAGGTACTCGAAGGAGTGGGGCTTGGGCTGGATCGGATAGGTGTCGGGATCGTCGACCCAGCCGACCACCTCGACCGAGTCGGCACGCACCTCGACCGACTGGCCCTTGCCCTGGCTCGGGACGAGTTCGCCTCGGGCGACCACGGCGCAGCCGGAGGTGAGCTTCCTCGAGGTCTCGAAGTCCGGGCACTCCGCCGGCACGACGATCTGGAGCGTGCCGAAGCAAGAGCCGTCGGAGAGGGCGATGAAGACGACGCCCGCCTTGCTCTCGCGGCAGGTGCGGACCCAGCCCCGGATGGTCGCCGGCTTGCCGAGATTCGCCTCGCCCTCGGCGAGGATCCGGGCGATCGAGCGGTCGGCGGCGGTGGTCATGGTCGAAGGGTCCGCAAGGGAGGCGTGAGGGGCGGGTCCGCGCCCGCGAGGCGGGGAGTATTCGGCAGCACGGAAGGTCGGGCAAGAATCGCGGCGGTCATGCCAATTCGGCAGGAGTCGCGCGGTCCGGCGCTGCGGCGTGACAGGGCCGCGCTCGGCGAGGGTGGCGACGATCCCCGCGACTCGGTGTCTCAATCGAGGTGAAACCCCGATCGCGGCGTCGAAGCGGGCTCGGCACAGCACCCGCCGATCGGGCGCGCGACTTGCCTTCTCGACGCTCCTCATGCACGTCCCGCCGACGAGCGATGCGGTCCCCTCGGAACGACCCGAGACGCCCTTCAAAGGCTCTCAGGGCGGTTCGAGCCGCCTGAACCTGATGCTCGGGTACGCCCAATGGCGTCAGGATCAGGTGGTGGAACAGCTCCCGAGGCTCCTCGAGCCCATGGGAATCCGCTGCATCCGCGCTTCGACCGGGCGGGAGGCGACCGATCTGGTCCGCTCCTTGCAAGTGCACATCGCGGTGGTGGACCTGACCATCCCCATGGAGCCCGCGGCCCGCGACGAAGCGGGGCCTCGGGTCCTCCAGCTTCTGCGTCGGCTCGAGCAGCCGCCGCCGACGGTGGTGGTCAGGCCCCCGCAGCCCTCGCTCCGCGAAAGCGGGCGGGGCTTGGCGGACGCCCTCCGGGAGGGGGCCTTCGCGGTCCTCGACGGACCGGTCCGCATCGAAGCCATGCTCGAAGTGCTCAGGCGGGTGGTCCGCCGGCACTTCTCGGATCACTGGCCGGCGGCGCAGGGCCGTCCGGCCGACAGGCAAGAGTCGGAGAACCCCTCATGAAGATTCGACCCCTCGGCGACAAGATCCTCGTCAAGCGCGACGAGCCCACCTCCCGCACCGAGAGCGGCATCTACCTGCCCGAGACCGCCAAGGACAAGCCCAAGCAGGGCAAGATCGTCGCGGTCGGCAACGGCATCCTCAACAAGGAGACCGGCGAGTACCTGCCCTTCAGCGTGAAGAAGGGCGACGCGGTGATCTTCTCCTCCTACGCCGGCACCGAGGTCAAGATCGACAACGTCGACTACCTGATCATGACCGAGGAGGACATCCTCGGCGTCGTCGACTGAGTCCGCTTCGTCCCCGCCACGACTGGAGCGAACCATGGAACGCGGACCGCTGCTCAAGATCCTCTCCGAGATGAAGGGCACCGAGAAGGAGCTCGACCTCGTCGTGTCGGGGCAGGCGCAGCCGATCGAGATCCGGAACGTGGTCGAGGTGGACGAGCTCCACAGCGCCCACGGCATCCGGGTCAAGACGCGGCAGAACTACATCTGGATCGACGCCTCGCATGTGGCGGTCGCCTACCAGGTCCGCACCGACCTCGACCTCGAGCGGCCGGCGAAGGTCCCCGGACCGCCGCCCAAGGCGAAGCGCTGACCGCATGGACGCGACGCAACTGCGTCAGGCCCTGCGTGAGCTCGACGGTCAGCGTTCGCTGCGGCTCGAGTTCACCGGCGCGAGGCACTGCCTCGTCGAAGGCGCCCTGCTCATCCCCGAGGAGCAGGACGGCCTGGTGAAGGTCACCGACGGGACTCGGGTGTTCGTCTTCGACGCGGCAAGCGTCTGCTGGATCGAGATCGGCTGAGCGGCGCCTTCAAGTCCGCTCCCGCGACTCCGCGGCACGTTCGACAACCACGACCCACGACCAGTTCACACGTCACGAAAGGAAACGAAATCATGGCTGCCAAGCAGATCGCCTACGACAACGACGCCCGCGAGCGGATCCTCCGCGGCGTCCAGAAGCTCGCCAAGGCCGTCAAGGTCACGCTCGGCCCCTCCGGCCGCGTGGTCGTCCTCGAGAAGTCCTTCGGCGCTCCCACCGTCACCAAGGACGGCGTCACCGTCGCCAAGGAGATCGAGCTCGAGGACGCCTACGAGAACATGGGCGCCCAGATGGTGAAGGAAGTCGCGAGCAAGTGCTCCAAGGACGCCGGCGACGGCACCACCACCGCCACCATCTACGCCGAGGCGATCTTCCAGGAGGGCCTCAAGAACATCACCGCCGGCGCCAACGCCAGCGGCGTGCGGCGCGGCATCGAGAAGGCCGTCGGCGGCCTCGTCGACGAGCTCCGCAAGATGAGCAAGCCCGTCAAGAACTCGACCGAGATCGCCCAGGTCGGCGCCTGCTCGGCGAACCAGGACATGCAGATCGGCAAGATCATCGCCGAGGCGATGGACAAGGTCGGCAAGGACGGCGTGATCACGGTCGAGGAGGGCAAGAGCCTCGAGACCGAGGTCGAGCTCCTCGAGGGCATGCAGTTCGACAAGGGCTACCTCAGCCCGCACTTCGTGACCGATCCGGCCGCGATGGAGTGCGTGCTCGAGGACTGCTACGTCCTCATCCACGAGAAGAAGATCTCCTCCGCGAAGGACCTCGTCCCGGTGCTCGGCAAGATCGCCGAGGCGGGCAAGAGCGTGCTGATCGTCGCCGAGGACATCGACGGCGAGGCGCTCGCGACCCTCGTGGTCAACAAGCTCCGCGGCGTGCTGAAGGTCGCCGCGGTCAAGGCCCCCGGCTTCGGTGATCGCCGCAAGGCGATGCTCGAGGACATCGCGGTCCTCACCGGCGGCACCGCGGTCATGGAGGAGCTCGGCGTCAAGCTCGAGAACCTCACCGTCGGCGAGCTCGGCCGCGCGAAGAAGGTCACCGTGTCGAAGGACGCGACGACCATCATCGAGGGCGGCGGCAAGACCAAGGACATCCAGGGCCGCATCGAGCAGATCAAGTCGCAGATCGACGCGACCAGCAGCGACTACGACCGCGAGAAGCTCCAGGAGCGTCTCGCGAAGCTCGCCGGCGGCGTGGCGCAGATCAACGTCGGCGCCGCGACCGAGGTCGAGATGAAGGAGAAGAAGGCCCGCGTCGAGGACGCGCTGCACGCCTGCCGCGCGGCGGTCGAGGAGGGCATCCTTCCCGGCGGCGGCACCGCGGTGCTGCGGGCCCGCAGGGCGATCGAGAAGCTCAAGAAGAGCCTCTCCGACGACGAGGCGGTCGGCGCCGACATCGTCTGGCGGGCGCTGAGCGCTCCGGTCAAGCAGATCGCCGCCAACGGCGGGCTCGACGGCTCGATCGTCGCGCAGAAGATCGAGGAGTCCTCGGACGTCTCGTTCGGCTTCAACGCCGCGAGCGGCAAGTACGGCGACCTCGTCAAGGACGGCGTGATCGTGCCGACCAAGGTCGAGCGGGTGGCTCTGCAGAACGCCGCGAGCATCGCGAGCCTCCTGCTCACCACCGACTGCGCGATCACCGAGATCAAGGAGAAGAAGGAGAAGGCTCCCGCCGGCGGCGGCATGGACGACATGGACTATTGATCCGACGTCGTCCCGACCCCGCCCAAGGGCTCGCCGGGCGTTCGCCCGCCTCCCTTCCCGCAGGGGCGTGAACTCCGCCCCCCGGGGCGGGCCC
>JBMTTG010000078.1:0-11398 GCA_049449095.1 Phycisphaerales bacterium
GGCGCCCCCGCGGGGACTCTTTGGGGATCGCGGCGGAGCGTGGCCGTCAGGACTTGACGAGCCTCGCCTTGAGCGAGGGCACCCTCGCCATCGCGTTGCGGGTGTCGACGATCAGCTTCGCGTGCTCGCCGAGCATGCCGTAGTCGACCGCGTCGTGGTCGGTCACGATCAGCACGAGGTCCGCCTCCGCGACCGTCTTCGCGTCGAGCGCCTTCGATCGGAGCTCGAGGCGGTGCTTGCGCATCGGCGGGAACTCGGGCAGGTGCGGGTCGTGGTAGGAGACCTCGGCGCCCGAATCGAGCAGCAGCTCGATGATCTCCGCCGCCGGGCTCTCGCGCGGGTCGTCGATGTTCTTCTTGTAGGCGATGCCCATCACGAGGACCTTCGCGCCGCGGAGGCTCTTGCGGTCGTCGTTGAGCGCCCGCATGCAGCGGTCGATGACCCAGTGCGGCATCGCGGTGTTGACCTCGCCGGCGAGCTCGATGAAGCGGGTCGGCTGGTTCACCGCGCGGGCCTTCCACGTGAGGTAGAAGGGGTCGATCGGAATGCAGTGGCCGCCCAGGCCCGGGCCGGGGTAGAACGCCTGGAAGCCGAAGGGCTTGGTGGCCGCCGCGTCGATCACCTCCCAGACGTCGACACCGAGCGCCGTCATCACCGTCTTCATCTCGTTGACGAGGGCGATGTTGACCGCGCGGTAGATGTTCTCGAGGAGCTTCGCGCTCTCCGCGACCTCGGCGCTCGAGACCCGATGGGTCTTCGCCACCACGCGGGTGTAGAAGGACTCGGCGAGGTCGCCGCTCGTCGCGTCCACGCCGCCGACGAGCTTGGGAATCTGCGCGGCGCTGCGGCCCGGCGAACCGGGGTCCTCGCGCTCGGGGCTGTAGGCGAGGTAGCAGTGCTCGCCGCTGCGAAGACCCGAGGCCTCGAGGATCGGCAGCATCTCGTCGCGGGTGGTGCCGGGATAGGTCGTGCTCTCGAGCACCACGATCTGGCCCTTGCGAAGGACCTTCGCCACCATCTTCGTGCTCTCGAGCACGTAGGTGAGGTCCGGCTCGCGATGCTGGCCGAGCGGCGTCGGCACGCAGAGCAGGATCGCATCGGCCTTCGCGAGTTCCGCCGCGTTGGCGGTCGCGTCGAACTTCTCGTTCGCGGCCAGGCCCTTGAAGAAGTCCGGGCCGAGGTGCTCGATGTAGGAGCGGCCGGCGGCGAGCGCGTCGATCTTCCGCTGGTCGATGTCGAACCCGAGCACCGGGTACCCCGCGTCGAGGATCGCCTTGGCAAGCGGCAACCCGACGTACCCCAGGCCCACGATGCCGATCACCGCGGTGCGGTTCTCGATCTTCTCACGAAGGATGGCGGCGTTCGACACGGCAGCGGTTCCGACTGGACTCATGGTTGGCTCCTGGGTGTCCGCCAATCGGGCATGTCCCCGAGGAGACGGACGAGTCGGAGTCATCGACCGTTCGGGGCGACGACTTTGGCGCCGCCCCCGATCCCCTGCACCGGGAACTCGATCCCGGTCATCCGCCGAGCAGCGTCTCGGGATCCTCGAGCAGCGACTGCACGGTGGCGAGGAACGCGGCCCCGGCGGCTCCGTCGACCACCCGGTGGTCGCAGGAGAGGCTCATCGGAAGCACCGTGCCCGCGTAGAAGCGGCCGTCCTTGACGAGCACCCGCTCGCGAGCGCGGCCGAGACCCAGGATCGCGACCTCGGGGTAGTTGATGATCGGGGTGGCGAACATTCCGCCATGGCTGCCGACGTTCGAGACCGTGAAGGAGCCGCCGGTCAGATCCTCCCGGGCGATCGTCCGAGAACGGCAACCGTCGGCGAGGGCCTTCACGCGATCGGCGAGTTCGACCGGCGCGAGGCGATCGGCGTCGCGGATGACCGGCACCATCAGGCCGTGCTCGGTGTCGACGGCGCATCCGAGGTTGACGCCGCCCTTGCGAAGGATCGTCTCCGCGGCGTCGTCGACGACCGCATTCAGTTCGGGGTGCTTGCGCAACGCCCGGCACACCGCGAACATCGCGAACGGCAGCAGGCTCAGCTTGCGGCCGAGCACCTTCGCGTACTCGTTCCGCTTGGCGAGCAGCGCAGTGACGTCCGCCTCCTCGACGACGGTGAAGTGGACCGCGGTCTTGACCGACAGGTCGAGCGCCTGCGCGATCTTCCGCCGCACGCCGCGGAAGGGAATCCGCTCCGAGACGCCCTCGGCATCGACGGGCGGACGCTCGGCGGGAATCGCCATCGACTTCGCCGCGAAGCCCACCGACACGCCGCCGCCACGCTCGGCGGTCGCGGTGCCCGAGGCCGCCGCATGCACGTCGCTCGCGGTGACGCGGCCTCCGCGGCCGGTCGGCGAGACGTGGTTGATGTCGATCCCGAGCTCCTTCGCGATCCGCCGCACCGCGGGCGTCGCGAGCGCCTTCCGCGAAGCGCTCTCGACCGCGGCGCCGGCGCGGCGCACGAAGCGCTCCGCGACGGCGAGCGTGCCCGACATCGTGCCGACGACGGTCCCGGCGTCCTCGCTCTCGCCGCTCGCCGCGGCCTCCGCCTTCGCCGGCGCGGCCTTCGTCGCCGGAGCGGCAGGCGCTGCGGCGCCGACCACGTAGCTCACGAGCGGCTTGCCGACGTTGAGGATGTCGCCTTCCTTGCCGTGCAGTTCGCGGATCGTGCCGGCCCAAGGGCTCGGCACCTCGACCAAGGCCTTGTCGGTCTCCATCTCCGCGAGGATCTGGTGCTCCTGCACGGCATCGCCGGGCTTCACGCGCCACTTGATGAGTTCGGCCTCGTGCACACCTTCGCCGAGGTCGGGAAGGATGAAGTGGCTCTTGTCGGCAGGCTGCTTGACGGACATCGGGTCGTTCCGGACGCGTGACGGTGGGCGGGGCTCAGTAGGCGAGCGTCTCCTCGACGGCGAGACCGATCCGCTCGGACTCGGGCAGGTACTCGAGCTCGAGCTTGTAGTAGGGCATGATCGTGTCGAAGCCCGCGACGCGCTGCACCGGGGCCTCGAGCGAGAGGAAGCACTCCTCCATGATCCGGCTCGCGATCTCCGCGCCGAAACCGCAGGTCTTGGGAGCCTCGTGCACGACGACCGCGCGGCCGGTCTTCTTGACGCTCGCCGCAACCGTCTCCATGTCGAAGGGATAGATCGTCCGCAGATCGATGAGCTCGATGCTGCGGCCGCTCTTCTCGATCGCCTGCATGCACTGGATGACCGACGCGCCCCAGCTCACCATGGTGAGCTCCTCGCCCTCGCACACGACGCGCGCCTGGCCGAGCGGGATCGTGTACTCGTCCTCGGGCACCTCCTCGCGGAACGCACGGTAGATCCGCTTGGGCTCGAAGAAGATGACCGGATCGGGATCGCGGATCGCCGAGAGCAGCAGGCCCTTCGCGTCGTAGGGCGAGGCGGGCATCACCACCTTCATGCCGGGCTGATGCGCGTAGATCGCCTCGGGGCTGTCGCTGTGGAGCTCGGGGGCGTGGATGCCGCCGCCGACGGGCACCCGCACCGTCATCGGCACGGTGAACGCACCGCGGGTCCGCGTGCGCATCCGTGCCGCGTGCGAGCAGAGCTGGTCGTACGCCGGGCCGAGGAAGCCTTCGAACTGGATCTCGGGGATCGGGCGCAGGCCCGCCATCGAGAGGCCGATCGCGGTGCCGATGATGCCGCTCTCCGCGAGCGGCGTGTCGACGACGCGATGGCCGCCGAAACGCTTGTGCAGCCCCTCGGTCACCCGGAAGACGCCGCCGTTGGGTCCGACGTCCTCGCCGAGCAGGATGACGCGGTCGTCCCGCTCCATCTCCTGGACGAGGGCGAGGTTGATGGCCTGGACTAGTGTGAGGTTCGCCATGGCGTTGCGGGGCTCAGTGCCCTTCTCCGGTGCGGACGGCGGCGCGGCCGGACTCCTGCCCGAGCGAACTCGTGCGGCGAGTCTCCCGCTGCATCATCAGTTGAGGATCGAGCGTCGCGAAGGTGTGGTCGAAGACGTCGCTGGTCGCCGGCGCCTCGATGCCCTCGGCCCGCTGCACCGCGGCCGCGACCTCGCGCTCGGCACGCTCCTGAAGCTCCGCCTCCTTCGAGTCGTTCCAGAGCTTCTTCTCCTTGAGGAGGCCGCGAACACGAATGAGCGGATCGCGGGTCTTCCACAGGTCGACCTCGGCCTGATCGCGGTAGCGACGAGCGTCGTCGGCGGTGGTGTGGTCGCCGAGCCGATAGGTGACCGCCTCGATGAAGGTCGGGCGATGCTCCTCGCGGGCCCGCTTCGCAGCCTCCTTCACCACCTTGACGACCGCGAACAGGTCGTTGCCGTCGCACTGCACGCTGTGCATGCCGTAGGCAAGTCCTCGCTGCGCGACCGTGGGGGCGGAGCACTGGATCTTGCCCGGCACCGAGATCGCCCAGAAGTTGTTCTGGCAGAGGAAGACGACCGGGAGGTCGAGGTTCGCGGCGAAGTTCATCGCCTCGTGGAAGTCGCCCTCGCTTGTCGCGCCGTCGCCGAAGAACGTGCAGGCGATCTGCTTCTCGCCGCGGTACTTGGACGCCCAGGCAAGGCCGGCGGCGTGCAGCATCTGCGTGCCGATCGGGATCGCCAGCGGCATGCAGAAGAGCTCGCGCGGGATCGCGTTGCCGCGCTCGTCGCCCATCCAGTGCAGCAGCACGTACTCCATGGGCAGCCCGCGCCAGAAGAGGCCCGCGTTCTCGCGGTAGCAGGGCACCATCCAGTCGGTCTTCTCGAGGGCGTAGGCCGCGCCGAGGCTCGTCGCCTCCTGACCCATGTTCTGCGGGTAGGTGCCCATGCGGCCCGACCGCTGCAGCTTGAAGGCGACCTCGTCGAGGTGCCGGCAGATCGACATGTGCTGATAGAGCGCCAGCAGGTCGTCGTCGGGGATGAGCCCCTCCGCGAGCTTCGCGTCGAACTGGCCATGCTCGTCGAGGATCGAGACGTGCTCGATCTCGGTCTTGAAGGCGGTCTTGATGGGCATGATCGCGACTCCTCTCCAGGCGAGGATCAGTCCGCCAATCCCTGGCGCGTTCCGTCCAATGGGTTCCGAGCCGCGTCCGACCCCGCGGCGGGGCGGGGAGTGTAGCAGCGGTCCCCGGTGTTCCGAGACGCTCAGCGAGCCGCGGGAGAAGGCAACGCGGCGTTCCGTGAAGGTCCGGAAACAAGCCACGCCATGGCGACCGGAACGGGATCGCCCTCCCGCAAGCGCACCGTGATCCGGTACTCCCCGGCGCGGAGGTCCCGCAGCAGGATCATCTCGACGTTGTCGATCCGACTCTCGCTCGCGTCGTTGCCCGACGAAGCCCATGGCGTCGTCGACTCGTCGCCGAGGCGCTCCACCCGAAGGTCGATGTCGGCAAGCCGCCACTGGGCGCCATCGAGCACGATCCGGTTCCAGCAGCAGACGAGCGCGAACTCGCCCGCGTCGCGTTCGAGGCGAAGCCGATACGTCGCCTCGGCCACGCCGCCCTCGCCCGCTTCGCTCCATCGGATCAGGTCCCATCCAGAGAGACCGATGGCCGAGTCGGATCCCGGTCGGCCGGCAGCGAGGATCCCCACCGCGCGAGCCACGTCGAGCGTTCCGGCGCCGACGGCACGATCAAGAGGGCGTGTCGCGGCGCGAACCGCCGGAGCGGCCGCGTCCTGGCTCAGGTTCGTCCAGTCGCCGCGACGAGTCGCGCCGGCCAGCAGGATCGCCTTGAGCACCTCTGGACGTTGCGCCTCGGGCTCCCCGCGAAGCTTCGGAAGTCGGTTCGCTGCATCGAACAGCATCGCCGCCGCGCCGGCGACGCGTCCGGTCGCGGGGCTCGCAGCGCCTTCTCCGGTCACGATCTCGGGCTTGCATCGGCCTGGGCCGTCGACCCCCGCCGGAGTGCCGGCATTGGGAGCGTCGTCGGCCCCGCCCACCGCGATCGAGTTGTAGCCCGCCGCCATCAGCGCCGCGTTGCCGGACTGCCCCGCGACGAGGAGAAACGGCGCGTTCACGATGAGCCAGTCGGCGCGGCGAAGGACGTCATTGCCCGCGTCGCCGGCAACACTCGCGACCCACGCGCAGAACGCGATCTTCGCGCCCGACGGCAACGGCCGCGGCGAAGCGGGCCGACCCACCTGCAGCAGTTCGTTCAGGAACCAGTCGCTGCTCGCGGTGCAGATCTTCGCCAACCCCGGCGAGAGCGAGAGCATCGCGTTGGCGACCATGGCGGCATGGCCGCCGGGCGTCGCGCCCGGCGCGACCGGCTCGATCACGATGCCTCGATATCGGGGCGACGCCGGATCGAGCGACCATCCTTCCTTGCCCGAGGCCTCGACCTGCAACACCGTCACGTCGCGACCGTCCGGGGTGAAACCGCCCATCCGCCGCTTCAGCCGCTCGAGCCCATCCTGCGGCGCCGCAAAGCCGGCCTGCTGAATCGCCGGACGCAGGAACGCGGCGACGAGGATCAAGGTTCCGGCGACCAGTGCGGTCGAGGCGATGCGGCGGTCGGCGAGGCGCACCCTCCGCTCATCGGTCGATCGGACGGGAACGCTCCTTCGCAAGGGCGACTTCGAGCATGACGAGGCACCACGCGACGGCGTGCGACGGCGTAGGCGGCGCGATAACCCGATCTCAGACGCGCCGCACGACGACGCGCTTCACCGTGCGATCCACGTCCGGTTCCCTCGTCGCCGACCGCGGCTCAGCCAGCCGCCGCCTGCCCGTCGGCGCGAAGATCGCTTCCTGCGCACCAGCCCGCCTCGAGCGCATGGATCGCCTGGCCGCGGCCGAAGGCGATCGAACGTTCGGCGGCTCGCGTCAGCCGATGCCCGCGACGCTCGAGGTCGGCACAGGTCTCTTCGGAGAAGCCCGGCTCGATCGAGACCTCGAGTCCGCGCGTCCACTGGAAGCGCGGCGCATCGAGGGCCGCCTGCGGGTTCTGACCATGGTCGCGGATCCGCGAGAAGACCTGGAGATGCCCTTGCGGCTGCATGAAGCCGCCCATGACGCCGAAGGCCATGAGCCCCGACGAAGGCGATGCCGCGGGATCGGCGGGCGTCGACAGCGCCGGAATGATCGTGTGGTAGGGACGCTTCGCCGGCGCGATCGCGTTGGGATGCCCCGGCTCGAGATGGAAGCACGCGCCTCGGTTCTGCATCGCGATCCCCCACTCGGGAATCACCACGCCCGAACCGAACCCCGTGTAGTTGCTCTGGATGAACGAGCAGCAGCGTCCTTCGCGATCGGCGGTGCAGAGGAGGATCGTGCCGCCGGGCTTGGGAATCCCCGCATCGAAGGCCTGCGCCTTCGCCGGATCGATGCGCGACGCGAGTTGGCGCAGGCGATCGTCCGCAAGCAGCTCCGCGGGGGATCGATCGACAAAGCGCGGGTCGGCGACATGGCGATGGGCGTCGGCGAAGCCGAGCTTCACCGCTTCGATCGAGAGGTGCAGGACGTCCGGGCAATCCGGATCGAGCCCCGCGAGATCGAAGTGGCGAAGCACGCCGAGTGCCACCAGCGCCGCGAGCCCCTGCCCGTTGGGCGGAATCTCGTGAAGCTTCGCACCGCGGTACTCGATCGAGATCGGCTCGACTTCGAGCGTCTCATGCGCCGCGAGATCGCTTGCCCGCAGGAACCCGCCTTCGGATCGGGAGGCCCGTTCGATCGCCTGCGCGATCTCGCCTCGATGGAAGGCTTCGCCTTCGGTCGCCGCGATCGCCTCGAGGGTGCGCGCGTGCCCGGGAAGCTTCACGAGCTCGCCCGCCGCGGGCGGCTCGCCGCCGAAGAGAAACGTCTCGCGCCAATCCGCGCGACTCGCAAGCGTCCCCGCCGCGCGCCGCCACAGCGCCGCAGTCTGCGGGCTGAGGAGATACCCCTCCTTCGCGAGGCGAATCGCCGGCGCGAGCAGTTCGGCGAACGAAAGCCGCCCATGCCTGCGCCAGAGATCGACCCACAGCGCGACCTGTCCCGGGACCGTCACCGGCAGCCAGCCCCCCGTCGGCATGCGGTCGAGTCCGGCGAACGCCGCGACGTCGAGCGCCTCGGGACTGCGTCCCGATCCATTGAAGCCCCGCACGCGAGCGCCATCCCAGAGGAGCGCAAACGCGTCGCCGCCGAGTCCGTTCGTCGTCGGCTCGACGACGGTCATGCACGCGGCGGTCGCGACCGCAGCGTCGGCGGCCGTGCCGCCTTGGGCGAGGATCGACAGCCCAGCGCTCGCGGCAACCGGCACGCTGGTGGCGACGATCTCGCGCCCGAGGACCGGCTCGCGCTGCGAGGGATAGGGCAGCGACCAGCCGAACGGGACGCTCACGAGACCGACTCCGCCGGCAAGCCGCGGCGCATCGTCACGCCGTCGCGACGGGCGACTTCTTCTCGATGCGGCGCTTGGCGTAGGCGATCGCCGCCTCCGCGGTCGAAGGCGCGGAGAGCGCCTCCTTGAGCACCTCGTGGGTGGTCCGCTCGATGCCCGCGACCTTGGCGTCGATCTCCGCCTCGCTCATCCCGAGGTAGAGGCCCGCGAGCCGGATGAGGCCGCCGGCGTTGGCGACGAAGTCCGGCGAGTAGACGACGCCCTGCTCCTTGAGGGCGCGTCCGTCGCGCACCGGATCGACGAGCTGGTTGTTCGCGGTGCCGCAGACGATGCGGCATCGAAGCTGCGGAATCGACTCCGGCCCGAGCACCGCTCCGAGCGCGCACGGCGCCAGCACGTCGAGCTCCTCGTGGAAGAGGTTGCGGTCGTTGCCGACCGCCATGCAGCCGAGCTCCTCGACGCAGCGCTTCATGCTCGGCACGTGGACGTCGGTGACGAGCACCGCGGCGCCCGCCTCGCGGCAGAGCTTCGCGAGCTTGAAGCCCGTCGCGCCGCAGCCCTGGATGCCGATGGTCAGCCCCGTGAAGTCGCCGTCGCCGGCGGCCTCGAGGCAGGCCTTCATCGAGTTGAAGACGCCCAACGCCGTCCACGGCGACGGATCGCCGCCGGTCGAGACGTTCTCGCCGCCCATGATGTGCTTGGTCTCCATCGCCATCCAGTCGCAGAACTGCGGGCTGACGCCCACGTCCTCCGCGGCGATGTACTTGCCGTTGAAGTTCTCGACGAAGCGGCCCATCGCGCGGCCCTCGGCCTCGGTGGGCTGCTGTCCGGGCTTGTCGAGCACGATCACGCTCTTCGCGCCGCCCATCGGCAGATCCGCGGCGGCGGCCTTGTAGGTCATGCCCTCGGAGAGCCGCAGCACGTCGAAGACCGCTTCGTCGGTCGAGGCGTACGCCCAACGCCGCGTTCCGCCGAGCGCGTTGCCGAGCACCGTCGAGTGCACGGCGATGATCGCCTTCAGTCCGGTGGCGGGATCCTGATGGAACTCCACGAGCTCGTGACCGTGGGTCTGCATCAGCGAGAGAATGTCCATGCGTCGATCCTGATCGTGGTCTGCGGGATGGAAGCGGGGAAAGGTAGCGATTCGAATCGCGGCGATCAGGCGTCGCTTGCGACGGGCCTGCCGCTGAAGACCGTACCGGCGCCGAACTGCGGAACGCTTGCGACGTCGACGGCGCGGCCCTTGCCGCGGGCCTCGGGGCTGGGGCTCTTCTCGGGCATCGAGTAGCGGGCGTTGGGAAGCGCCTCGGAACGCTTGAGCAGCGCCTTCGCCGCCGCCTCGATGGTTCGGTTGGCGTGCATGCGAAGCCCGTCGAGCTCGATGCGGACCTCGTTGGCGAAGAGCGAGACGAGATGGTCCATGAGCGTCAGCTCCTGCACCATCGCCTCGCCGTCGAGTCCCTGGCGCAGGTGCCGGTCGCACTTGGAGAGCGAGCAGGCGATCCCGTGGATCCAGAGCGCCGCCATCGCGAGGCGAGACTGGATCAGCTGGTTGGTCACGAGCTTCTCCTCGTGCTCCTTGAACATCATCCGGACCTGATGCGCGAACTCTCGGATCAGGTTCGCGAGGGTCTGCCCGTGCGCGGCGAGCCGCGGATGCAGCGGGCCGACCTCGGGCGCCGCGGGACGAATGCCCAGGAAGAGCTGCGAGGCGATCGACATCGCCGCCCCGAGGTTCGCGAAGGGCTTCGCCTTGACGCCGAGCATCCATTCGCCGAGCTGCTTCGAGCCGTAGCCGAAGAGGAACTGGAGCATGACCTCGTTCGCGCCCTCCACGATCGTGTTGATCCGGCTGTCGCGCCAGATCCGCTCGACGTGGTTCTCGGTCATGTAGCTCTCGCCGCCCATGATCTGCAGGCAGTCGTTGACGGTGCGGTAGCCCATCTCCGAGCAGAAGACCTTGCACATCGCGGTCTCGAGCATGATGTCCTCGTCGTGGCGATCGAGGAACGCGGTGGTCAGGTAGAGCATCGCGTCCATCGCGTAGACGTAGGCGTCCATCCGCGCGAGCTTCTCCTGCACCTGCCCGAACTCCGCGAGCGGACGATCGAACTGGTGCCGGTACTGCGCCCACTTGGCGGCCTGCTCGAGCGAGTAGGTCGCGCCGCCCAGCATGCCCGCCGAGAGCGTGCAGCGGCCGTAGTTGAGGCAGGTGAGCGCGACGTTGAGACCCTTGCCCTCCTTGTGGAGGAGGTTCGCCTTGGGGACCTTCACGTTGGTCAGCCGGATGCGGGCCTGCCAGGTGCCGCGGATGCCGCACTTGGAGCGGTTGCGGCTGAAGATCTCGACGCCCTCCATGTCGGGCGTGCAGATGAGCGCGGTGACCGCGTCCTTCTCCTTGCCGGTCTTCGGATCCTTGATCCGCTGCTTGGCCATCACCGTGAAGAGGCCCGAGAGGGCGCCGGACGTGGCCCACTTCTTTTCGCCGTTCAGGATGTAGTGCGTGCCGTCGGCGGAGAGCTCGCAGCGGGTCTCCTGCCCGCCGGCGTCGCAGCCGACGTTGGGCTCGGAGAGGCAGAACGCGCTCAGGGTGTCCTTCGCCATGCGGGGCAGGTAGCGCTTCTTCTGCTCGTCGTTGCCGAAGAGCATGACCGCCTTGCAGCCGATCGACTGGTGCGCCGAGACGATCACCGCGGTCGAGCCGCAGGTGCGCCCGATCCGCTCGAGGGCGCGGTTGTAGCTCGTGATGCCGAAGCCGCCGCCGCCGAACTCCCGCGGAATGGTCATGCCGAGCACGCCGAGATCGAAGAGCCGCTGGATCACCGGCTGCGGGATCTCCTGCTTCTGATCGATCTCGATCGCCGGGTGCTCCTCGAGCAGGTACGTGTCGAGCGCCGCGAGGAGCTGGTCGCACCGAGCGGTCTCCTCGGCGGAGGGCTCCGGATGCGGCAGCAGCAGATCCTTGCGGAAGCGGCCCCAGAAGTAGTTCTTCACCAGGCCCATCGAGTCCGGATCGGGGCCGAGCATCTCCTGCGCCTGCTGGATCTGCTTGCGGTCCTTCTCGGAGAGCTTCTGCAGTTCGCGGTCGAGGTTGCTGG
>JBMTTG010000079.1:0-11370 GCA_049449095.1 Phycisphaerales bacterium
CCGTCCCACCGCCAACCAGGTTCGTCGTCACCTGCAGGCGCTCGCTCAGGAGCGACTCGGTCTCGAGGGCTACCGGGCGGAGCTGGCTGCGATCCTCAGGATCGCGTCGGAAGCGATGGAACTGCTCGAGCGACGGGTGCCCGACTGCCGGACCCAGCTGGTCGGTCGAGCTGCCGCCGGGCGGCTCGACGGCGACGTGGAACTTCACATCCGCGCCGCGACCCGGGTTCCGATCGGAACGCTGGCGGAGGCGATCGTGTCGGAAGGGTTCGAGGAGCCTCGTTTCGAGGTCGTCGAGGCACGCTGCGGCCGGCTCGACCGCCTCTGCTTCGATCAGGATGGGGTCGAGGTCCGCGTCACGCGATGCCATCCGCGGCAGGTGACGCTCGCGCGAGAGGACCTCGTCACGGGACGTCCGGTGGAGGTGCTGGAACTGGCGGAACTCGAGCGGGTGATCGAAGCGCTCGACGCCGGCGAGGATGGCTTTCGAGTCGTTCGCTGATCACGCCGACGCGCCGGCGTTCACCACTGGATCTTGTCGGTTCCGAGGGCGCCATGGCTGTCCATGCCGCCGCGCATCGGGGACTTGCCGCCGAACTTCGCGCGAAGCTTCCGCATGGCGGGATCCTCCTCGCGAACCGGCTCCGCCTTCTCCTTCCCCGGCTCGGAGCCTCGCGAGTCGGTCCGGGCGGGCGCATCCTTGAGCGCCTTGATCGACAGGCTGATCCGGGATCGGCCTGCGTCGATCGAGAGCACCTTGGCCTGAACGACCTCGTCCACCTTGAGGACCTTCGCGACCGAGGGGATCCGCTCGTGGCTCACCTCGGAGATGTGCACGAGCCCGTCGAGACCGGGGGCGAGTTCGATGAACGCGCCGAAGTCGGTGATGCGGCTCACACGCCCGCTGACGGTCTGGCCGGCCTCGATCGACTCCATCACCTCGGCGACTGGATTCGTGAGGACCTGCTTGCGGCTGAGGGTGATTCGCGGCGGCGACTGCTCGCGGTCGACCGCGAGCACCTTGACCTCGACCGACTCGCCGGGCTTGACCGCATCGCTGGCGTGCCGGAGTCGCTCGTGGGCGAGCTCGCCGATCGGAATGAGACCGTCGATGCCTCCGAGATCCGCGAACGCGCCGTAGGGCTGCACGCCCACGATCGTGGCGGCGCGGACCTGACCGGGTTCGAGCGTCGCGAGGATCTGCTCTCGGGCGGCCTCACGCTCGGCGAGCTGGGCCGCCTTGCGGCTCAGCACGAGGCGGTTCTTGTCCTTCCGGAGTTCGAGGATCTTGCAGGGGAACTTCTCGCCGAGAAAGATCGAGATGTCCGGCACCGACCGGATGTCGACCTGGCCCGCCGGCATGAAGCCACGATGGTGGGCCACCTCCATCTCGAGCCCGCCCTTGTTCATGCCGACACAGCGGGCCTCGACGACCTGGCCCACCGCGAGACTTCCCCAGTCGGCCTTCTGGACCGCCCCGGGAAGAGAGAGGATCAGCAGGCCTTCGAACGCGTCGAGCCGTTCGACGACGAACTCGTGGGTCGATCCGGCCGCCGGCGGCTCCTCGAACTGCGAGAGCGGGCAGACCCCCTGGCTCTTCGGGCCGAACTCGACGAAGACCTCGCCCGAGTGGACGCGGACGATCGTTCCTCGCCGGGTGGTTCGAAGCCCCGGAGCGGTGCCGCCGGCCCGGACCGCCGGGCCCGCGTCGTCGAACATCTCGTCGACGCTCATTCCAGCGAGCGCTTCGTCGATCTCTCGCTGCAACGCGGAGTCAATCGTCGGCTTTGCGGGGCCGGGCGACGGAGTCGGGGCGGCGGCGGGCGATTCGGAGTCGGGGGGTGAGGCGTCTTCGTGAAGGCCCATCGGGAGGCTCCTCGGCTGTTGGGGCGGGCGAAGACTACCGCAGGAGGCCACGACAGCGTGCGGATTTCGGTGGGAATTCCATGCGTCGAACATCGTGAATCGGCCGACGGCCAGCACGGCGCGACGCTCGGACGCAACCACACTTCGGTCGCTCGCGTAGTCGATCGGACGGTGCTTCGCGTGCGGCTGGATTGCGGAACGAGGTCCACTGCCGAGCCGAGTCCGGATCGCCACGCGGCGGCGTGGGTCCGTGCGACCTGGTCGAGACGGTGGACGGATGTCGCCGCGTTATGATCCGCCCCGCCTTGGCTCGGGAGTCGCCCGCGAGGCAGCCGTGCAAGTCGCCTCGTCTCCGGCTCCGCGGCCTCGGACCGGTTCTTCAGGCGTCTTGTTCAGCGACCGGGCGTGCCTGCATGCGTCGGGCACGCCGGTTTCGGCGTGGTGTTTGGTTCGGTGACGTCAGGGTTCGGTTCGCCACTCCAGGCGACGCAGAGCAGGAGGCGTTTCGGCATGGCAGCGACGAAATCCGCGTGGGGCATCGAGGTCGGGGCGTTCGCCATCAAGGCGGTTCGTCTCGAGCGGCAGGGCGACGAGGTGCGCGTGGCGGACTTCGTGGTGATCCCGCACCGGAAGGTGCTGACCACCCCGGATCTGCAGCAGGACGAGATGATCCGCATCGGCCTCGGCCAGCTGATCAGCGAGAAGGATCTGCGCAATCAGACGATCGTGATGTCGGTGCCGGGGCACCTCGCCTTCGCCCGCTTCGCGAAGCTCCCGCCGGTCGAGCCCAAGAAGATCCCCGACATCGTCCGCTTCGAGGCCGTCCAGCAGATCCCGTTCCCGATCGAGGACGTCGAGTGGGACTACCAGACCTTCGGCGGTTCCGACTCGCCTGAGGTCGAGGTGGGCATCTTCGCGATCACCAAGGAGCGTCTCGCGCATCTGCTCGGGCTGTGGGGTGAACTCGGCATCGCGCCGCAGATGGTCACGCTCAGTCCGGTCGCGGCCTTCAACGCGGTTCAGTACGACCTCGGCACGCTCGGCCGGACCGGTCCGTTGGTGATCCTCGACATCGGGACGACCGCCAGCGATCTGATCGTCGCCGAGCAGGGGAAGGCGTGGGTGCGGACCTTCCCGCTCGGCGGCACGCACTTCACCGAGGCGATCGCCGAGAGCTTCAAGATGCCCTATTCCAAGGCGGAGAAGCTGAAGCTCGAGTCGGCGTCGAGCAAGTACGCACGGCAGATCATGCAGGCGATGCGGCCGGTGTTCGGCGATCTGCTTGGCGACGTGCAGAAGTCGCTCAGCTACTACCAGAGCCTGAATCGCGGCGTGAACCTGACCGAGATCCTCGGGGTCGGCTCGACGTTCCGGATCCCCGGGCTCCGCAAGTTCCTCGGCCAGCAGCTGCAGTGCGAGGTGGCAAGGCTCGACGAGTTCCGCCGGGTTCAGGTGCCGGGGGCCGCGGGCGCGGACTTCGCGGCGGCGACGGTCAATCTCGCTACGGCCTACGGTCTTGCCCTGCAGGGCGTTGGTCTGGCACAGATCGACGTCAACCTGGCGCCGGTGCCGGTCTTGCGGCAGCAGGTCTGGGCGAAGAAGACCCGGTGGTTCATGGCGGCGGCGGGCGTGGTCGTCGCCGCGGGCGGACTGATGTTCGTGAACGGGCTGCTCGGTGGGCAGGCGGTCGAGAGCGGCCGGTCCGAGACGGATCAGATCGTTCAGAGCGCGATCAACAAGGCCAAGCAGGATCGTTCCACACTCCAGGAACTCGAGCAGTCGAGCCGCTACGGCTTCACCGCCGAGAACATGCGGCGGCTGACCGACGATCGGGAGATCTGGCCGCATCTCGTCGACGACGTCTTCGCAGCCCTCGACTCGGCCGGTCCCCAGGCCCAACTCTTCGGCGGGGATCCGGCGGCGATCGCCGCCGTTCCGCCCGAGGATCGGCGTTGGGTGCTTCTCGAAGACCTGTCCGCCGACTACCGCTTCGATCAGGGCAAGAAGGTGATGGATGTCTCCATCGCCGTCGAGTTCAGCAACCGCGGTCGCCAGGACTTCCTCAACGAGACGGTGTGCGACTGGCTGAGGAAGACCGCGAGAGAGACTCGCCCCGATATCCCGTACCGCATCGTCGAGAAGTCCGTTTCGCTGAACATCGATCGCCTGACCACGGTCACGGTCGGCGCTGCGGTGAGCTCGGGGCAAGAAGCCTCGGCCGGCGGTCGCCGAGATCGCGATCGGGGGCGGGAACAGGCCGACGAGTTAGGGGGGGCGAGTTTCGGCGGAGTCGGTGGCGCGGGCGGCGGCGCCATGCGAGGACGGCGAACCGGCGGCGAGCAGGTTCGGACTGGCGGTGGCGGTCTGCTCGGCGGGGCGGGGGCCGATGGCGGCTTTGTTCCGGAGGGGCAGGATGGCGGCGACGTGCCGAGCGGGCTGGGAACGCGCCGGCGTGATCGGTCGCGATCGACCGGCGAGACGACGGATGCCGCGGTGATCGCCGACCTCGAGAAGTTGGCGCCGCTGCCGGAGACGCCGTCCCTCTACGTGGAGGGCCAGAAGTTTCACGAAGCGGTGATCACGTTCCAGATCGAACTGCTCGGCGGCGGCCCGGAGGCCCCGGCGATGGGTGACGGAGAGGACTTCACTTCATGACCAAGGTGCTCGATTGGGTTCGCGGGAATTGGGTGATCGTCGCCTGCGGCGTCGTCATCCTGCTCACCCTCGTGCTTGCCCCGATCTTCTCGGGCTCGCTCGAGGAGGGCGTGCGGCAGACGGCTGAGGAGCGCGCCAAGAAGGTCTCCGAGATCGCCGGGTTCGAGCGATCTCCGGTTCAACTCGAGATTCCCGGCCAGGCTCCTCGGTCGGGAAGCGGTGTCGTGAACGCAGCGCTGCTGGAGACCTACCGCGAGGTGACCACGGCGTTACGCGAGGATGCGGATGCCGTGCGGTCGCTGGCGGTGGAGCACAATCGCAAGGGGAGGGGCGTCGTCTCCGCCGAGGCGTTCCCTCGGCCCCCGGCGAGCCAGCGAGAGACGATCCAGTTCGATGTGCATCAGCGGATCGTGCGGGCCTACGACGCGCTGCTCACGAGCGTCCGTGCGGGAGAGCCGCCGGCGGCGGACGCGGTGGCAACCGAACTTCAGCGTCGGGAGTCGCAGTTCATCACCAACACCTTGCGGAAGCGATCGCGGGCGGATCTCGATGCGAGGGAGTCTGCCGATCTCGCCGCGGAACTGGCGAAGGCTCGGCTGGTGCGATACGGCGAGCGGGCGCGGGAGTTGTCCTTCTACGCATCTACTCAGTCGCTCGACATGCCGCCGGCTCCGCAGCAGTCCAGGATCTCGACCGCCGAGATGTTCGATTGGCAGTGGCGGCTTTGGATCGCGGAGGACCTGCTTGGCGCCATCGCGATGGCCAATGCGGATTCCCCGAGCGTGGTTGAGAGCCCGGTGAAGCGGGTCGTGTCGCTGACGGTGCTCGACGAACTCCCGGGCGGCGAGACTTCGGGCGGGGATTCAGGGGGATTCGGCGGTGGAGGCATCTCGGGTCGTCGTGGCGTCGATGGCGAGGGGAGCGACTCCGCCGGCTCCGCGGGCGCGGGTGCCGGAGACGACGCCGTTGGCCCGGTGGTCATCGACTCGTCCGTCGAGGCAGCGCTCGACTTCAGTCGGACCTTCACGGGTCGCAAGAGCAATTCGGTCTACGACGTCCGGAACGTCGAGTTGGTGGTGGTCGTCGCCACCGAACAGCTTCCCAAGTTGTTCGACGCGTTGGCGAAGCGGAACTTCATGACGGTCCTCGACATGGAACTTCGTCCCGCGGACGCCTTCGAGGCGGCGAGGCTCGGGTACATCTACGGAACGGCTCCCGTCTCCGAGGCGACGCTGCTCATCGAGACGGTCTGGCTTCGCGAGTGGACCGCACCATTCATGCCGGCGGACGCCCGACAGGCCTTGGGGATCGGCGCCGGCATGGCGATGGGCGAAGGTTGAAGGCAGCTGACTGAAGGCATCCACCGGCCATGGAGCCGGATCATCCGCCGCATCTCGCGGCGACGAGGCGAACCATGAAGGTCAAGGGAATCTCGTTCTTCGAACTGCACGCCGAGAAGTTCGTGCTCGGTCTCGCGGTGCTTCTGCTGCTTGCGGTCGTCGCGATGCAGTTTCTGGGAGGCGGTTCGACCGTCCGAGTCGACAATCGAGAAGTCGGCGTTGGGGAGGTCAACTCGATCCTGAAGCAGCGAGCCGAGGCGCTGGCGTCGAGGCTTCGGGCAGACGCGCCGTCCGGTGTCGATCTCTTCGACGGCGAGCCGCCGGTGATGATCGACACCTTCAGCGAGTCGATCGCGTCATCGATCTCCCCGCGAAGCGATCTTCCGAAGGGGCAGCCGGCGCTCGCTTCGACGCTGGTGCCAAGCGACATCGCGGATGTCGCGTGGTACCACGAGCCTCGTTTCGCTGGGGTTGCGATTGGGGAAGTGGTCCAGACTTCCGATGCGGTGACCGCGCAGGGATGGGGTTCGCTGGCGTCGCTTGGTGGGCGGTTCGAGTCGGAGGCCACCAGCTTCGACCTCACCTGGCTCACGCCTTCGGTGCGGATCGATCTCGCGTCTCTCCGAAACGAACTGCTTCGGAATGCCCCGAGGGCCAATCCGCCGAGGCTGCCGATCCCGGGTGTCTGGCACAACGACGCCCTGATGATCGTCGACGTCGTCTTCGAGCGTCAGGAGCAGATGGACGGTGGTTGGGGGCCGGTGGAAGCCGTGGCCGCATTCCCGACTCAGGACTCCTACCGGCCCTATGTCGCGACGGCCGACGCGTCGTTGCGGGATGACGTCTTCGAGGAGTTGGCTCGAGCGGCGCGGCAGCTCGAGATTCTTCAGCCTGATTTCGTCGAGGTGGTCAATGGCTCGTTCGTGGCCCCGATCGACGCCCCGACGGGCTCCGCCGCGGACCCTCAAGCGGCCGCTGCGGGTGAAGAGGTCTCGCGGCTGCGGCGAGAACTGCAGCGGTATCGCCAAGATGAGGCTCGGACCAAGGCCAGACTGGATGAGCTGGGCGGACCGGTTCGGGACGACGAGGAGAAGCCGGCAGGTCGTCCCGGTGGCCGGGATCGCGGCCGCGATGACGGATCCGCTGGGGGCGGCGCGGCGCCGCCTGGAGGCGGCGGACTCGGCTCCGGAAGCGGCATGCAGGGTCGGCGAGGGGCCGGGGATGAAGCGCAGGATGAGGCCACTCGTCGCCGACGTGTTGCCTTGAGCGAACGACTTCAGAGGATCGCATCGCAGATCGCACGGACTGAAGCGGAGATCGCCCGAGTGGCGCCGGGCCTCGAGACCGGCGGTTCGACGGTCGAGATCCCGAACGTGAACGAGGATGCGTCGATCGTGGCCTGGACCCACGATCTCGATGTCAGGCCTGGAAGCGTGTACCGCTATCGAGCGAGAGTCGAGGTCTACAACCCGTTCTTCGCACGCACAACACAGCTCGTTCCCGAGCAACAGAGTCTGGCGAACGGCTTCACGATCTCCAGCGTCGCGAGTGAGTGGTCGCCCTCGGTGAGAGTCTCTCCGCCGGTGTCGTTCTTCCTCGCTCGGGCCGTGCCCGGGGAGGGTGGTCTGGGGCTTGGGACTGCGAGCATGGAGGTCTTTGCGTTCCGCGACGGCAAGCGACGCTCGGAGAGCTTCAGCGTGCAGCCGGGAGACGTGATCGGCTCGCCCGCGACCGTGCGGCGTGGCGGCAAGGTCTTGGCCGAAGTCGATTTCACGACGGGCTGGTTCGTCGTGGACATTCTCGAGGACCCTTCGAGAGACGACGTCAGCGGCGGGGACCGCGCGAAGGGAGCGATCGTGCTGGTCGCGCGGGTCGAGGATCCGAGCGTGATCGAGGCCCGGTACGTCGAAGTCGATCGGAGCAGCGAGACACGACGTCGGTTCGTGGATGAAGTTCGCACTGCGGCGGACGCCGAAGCCGGTTGATGTGCGAACCGTCCAAGATGGATTCCCTCGCAACCCCGCCTCCGCGCGGGGTTGTTTTTCGATGGGGGGCCCTGAAATCGCAGGCTCGCGCCCGCCGGCGAGAGGACGGATCCAAGCGGCGGGGCGGGACCGACATCTCGCAGGAGGCGAACCACCAAATTTTTGTGCTCGAGGCGTTCGGAGGCGTTGACAGGTGATCGGGACTCGATATCCTCCCCGATCCTCCGGTCGCCCACCTATCGGTGAGGCCGTCCGGAGGAATCCCTTGGCAAGTTCAGATCGTGTCGCGAGTTCGATGACGCGAATCGTTCAAGACTCTCCCCGAGTCCTGATTCGTGTCTGAGAACAACCGAGTGAAAATGAGCAGCTTGAGCAGGCCCTTGTGGGACAACCACAGGGTCGGCGTGGCAGGACACTTCTGAAGTTCGAAGCCGTTCTGGCCCGCCGATGGTGCTCCGACTCTCGTCCGAATCGTCGGATCGAGGTCAGAGCGACCAAGCCGTCAAGGGCACATGGTGGATGCCTTGGCGTCGAGAGGCGATGAAGGACGTGGGAACCTGCGATAAGCCCAGGGGAGCTGGTAACCGAGCTTTGATCCTGGGATCTCCGAATGGGGAAACCCGGCCCGCAAGGGTCATCCGTGCCTGAATGTATAGGGCACGTGAAGCGAACCTAGGGAACTGAAACATCTTAGTACCTAGAGGAAAGGAAAGCAACCGCGACTCCGTGAGTAGCGCCGAGCGAAAGCGGATTGTTGATGCGCGTCTTGAACCGTCTGGAAAGTCGGACCACAGAAGGTGACAGTCCTGTAGCGGCGTAGTCAACGAATGGCCTAGAGTAGGTTCGGGCTCGTGGAACCCGGACTGAACATGGGGGGACCACCCTCCAAGCCTGAGTACTCCTCGACGACCGATAGTGAACCAGTAAGGCGACTGAACGGTGAAAAGCACCCCGACAAGGGGAGTGAAAAGTACCTGAAACCATGTGCCTACACAGCGGTCGGAGCCCGCATTGCGGGTGACGGCGTGCCTTTTGCATAATGAGCCGACGAGTTGCTCTCTGCGGCAAGGCTAAGCTGAACCCCAGCGCAGCCGAAGGGAAACCGAGTCTGACAAGGGCGTCGAGTCGCAGGGAGCAGACGCGAAACCAGTTGATCTACCCATGGGCAGGTTGAAGGGAGGGTAATACCTCCTGGAGGACCGAAGCCGTGAACGTTGAAAAGTTCTGGCATGACCTGTGGGGAGGAGTTAAAGTCTAATCATAACTGGAGATATCTCGTTCTCCTCGAAATAGTTTTTGGACTAGCCTCACGTAATAGCGTATGGGGGTAGAGCGACTGGATGGGGCTGGGGGGCCACAAGCCTACCCACTCCAACCAAACTCCGAATACCATGCGCCGTATCGTGGGAGTAAGACTATGGGTGATAATATCCGTGGTCAAAAGGGAAACAACCCAGATCACCAGCTAAGGTCCCTAAACACCTCTGAGTTCTAAAGGTAGTTGGATTGCCGTGACAGCCAGGATGTTGGCTTAGAAGCAGCCACCATTTAAAAAGTGCGTAACAGCTTACTGGTCGAGGAATCCAGCGCCGATAATGATCGGGAATAAGAGGCGTACCGAAGCTGTGGCCCGCATTAGCGGGGGTAGAGGAGCGTACCTGTCAGCGTCGAAGCTTTCCCGTCAGGGTTGGTGGAGCGGCAGGTAGTGAATATGTCGGCTTGAGTAACGATAAACGGGGTGAGAATCCCCGTCGCCGAAAGCCCAAGGTTTCCTGGGGAAGGTAATTCCGCCCAGGGTTAGGCGGTTCCTAAGGCGAGGCCGAAAGGCGTAGTCGATGGACAGCTGGTGAACATTCCAGCCCTTTCGTGTGCGGTTGATCCGGCGTGACGAATCCCCGAGTCCTGGCGGGACTGTGAAGCGTCCAGGCCCTTGTGGCCGATGCGGGGCAAGGGGGTTCCAAGAAAAGCCGTCCGGTGACAAGCACGAAAGCCGTACCAAAACTGACACAGGTGGGCGTGGCGAATAGCCTCAGGCGCTCGAGAAAACGGTTGTGAAGGAACTAGGCAAGTTCACCCCGTACGTTCGCAAGAAGGGGGCCCTCCTGGAAACAGAGGGCGCAGAGAAGAGGCTCTGGGAACTGTTTATCAAAAACACAGCACTGTGCTAACTCGCAAGAGGACGTATACAGTGTGACGCCTGCCCGGTGCCGGAACGTCAAAGGAGCCGGTTAGCAGCAATGCGAAGCTGGCGACTGAAGCGCCGGTAAACGGCGGCCGTAACTATGACGGTCCTAAGGTAGCGAAATTCCTTGTCGGGTAAGTTCCGACGCGCATGAATGGCGTAATCACTGGAGCACTGTCTCCACAACCGACTCGGTGAAATAGTAGTGGCGGTGAAGATGCCGCCTACCCGCGGCAAGACGGAAAGACCCCGTGGACCTTGACTGTACGCTTGTAGTGGTCATGGATGTGTTCTGCGTAGGATAGGTGGGAGGCTTTGAAGCTGGGCTCTCGGGCCCGGTGGAGCCATCCTTGAAATACCACCCTGAATTCGTTCGTGGCCTAACCCCGATTCCCATGAAGCTGGGCGGGGGACACTGCATGCCGGGCAGTTTGACTGGGGCGGTCTCCTCCCAAAAAGTAACGGAGGAGCGCAAAGGTTGGCTCAGTGCGGTTGGCAACCGCATTTTAGAGTGCAAGAGCACAAGCCAGCTTTACTGCGAGCCAGACAGGGCAAGCAGTCTCGAAAGAGGGCTCTAGTGATCCGGCGATTCTGTGTGGAAGGGTCGTCGCTCAACGGATAAAAGGTACCCCGGGGATAACAGGCTGATCGCTCCCGAGCGTCCATAGCGGCGGAGCGGTTTGGCACCTCGATGTCGGCTCATCACATCCTGGGGCTGAAGGCGGTCCCAAGGGTTGGGCTGTTCGCCCATTAAAGCGGTACGCGAGCTGGGTTCAGACCGGCGTGAGCCAGGTCGGTCCCTATCTGCCGTGGGCGTTGCAACATTGACAGGAGACATCCTTAGTACGAGAGGATTGGGATGGACGCACCCCTGGTGTGCCAGCTGGACCGCTCGGTCCATGGCTGGGTAGCTAAGTGCGGCAGGGATAACCGCTGAAAGCATCTAAGCGGGAAGCCCACCTGAAGATGAGTGTTGCATGTCGCAAGACGAGAGACCCCCGGGAGACCACCGGGTTAATAGGCCGCAAGTGCAAGCAGGGAAACTTGTTCAGCTAAGCGGTACTAACGGTCAAAGGCTTGGTCGCGCTGACCACGCTCCGACGGAGCGGTCTGGCGTAGAAGTCTGTTTAGGATGCTCATTGACGCCCTAGGCGTCCGTTTGGTTCTCGCGTGATGTGCGCGGGTCGCGACACGATCATTTCGCTTTGCACGCTGAGAGGCTTGCAAAGTCTTGTCGGTGACGATGGAGTCGAGGAAACACCTGTTCCCATCCCGAACACAGAAGTGAAGCTCGCCTCGCCGATGATACTGCTCCGCGGGAAAGTAGGTTATCGCCGACTTC
>JBMTTG010000080.1:0-11201 GCA_049449095.1 Phycisphaerales bacterium
CCCCGCCCACCCCCCCCCCCCCCGCGGGTCGGGGGGGGGCGTCGCTGCATTCGGGATGGAACGATCGACTCAGCGGCCCGGCGGCGGCGGCAACGGCGCGTCGCCAAGATCAAGCGGCGGAGCCTGCCGGTTCCGTCCGCGTCCCTGACCCGGTCGGTCACCGCGCTCGCGGTTGCGCGGCGCGTCGTCCATCATCGGACCGTCCATCGGGGCACCGTCCATCGCGCCGTCCTGACCGCCACGGCCAGGGCGCCCGCGCTCGCCCCGCTCTCGGCGCATCCGCTCGGCGGCCTCGCGACGCGCCTTGGCGAGCGACTCCCGCAGCTTGGCGGCACGCTCGGCGTCGAGCAGCTTCTCGATGTCGATGACCACCTGGCGCGGCTCGACGACCTTCGCCCGGAGCGTGGCAAGCTCGGCATCGACCTCCTCGGTCGGCGCCCCGTCGCGGACGAGGTCGCGTCGGATGCGCATCAGGTCGCGCATCCGCTTGCCGTCCTCCTCCGCGAACTTCGCGGCCTTCTCGCGCACCTCGGCGAAGTACGCGCGGATCGCGAGCTGCTGTTCCTCGCTCGGCTGCACCTCGCGAAGCGCCGCGACCAGTGTCGCCATCATGCGTCCAAGCGGCTCCCCGCCCGCGCGCTCGCCGCCGCGCTCGCCGCGGCCAAAGGGCTGCCGTCCGTCTCGCGCCCCGGGATCCACCTCGGGCCCGGACAGAAGGCCGCGATCACCGGCGGCGGGCGAAGGAGGCGGCGCTTCGCCGGAGGGTGGTGCGGCAAGGAGCGCCGACGTGGCCGAGGCGGCGACGGCGAGTCCAGCAAGCCAAGTGGCGGTGTTCATGATTGGACTCCTGCTGAAGGAAGGGGCGTCGGTCGATCGACTTCGATCGAAGCCGTGCGGCGGCGGCAACGCGGCGATGGGAGCGTCATTGCCGGCGGCGAATCGATCGAACCGTATCATTCCCGATTCCGCATCGCGCGACGTTTCGACGCGAACAACGCCCGAGAAGCGGGGGCGAAGTGGCCGCGATCGGACCGCGATGCTCGCCCCTGCCGAGGAGTCTCCCGCATGCCGCTGCGACGTGAAGAGATCGAGGACGCCCTGCGAACCGTCGAGGATCCCGATCTCCACAAGGACCTCGTCACGCTCGGCATGGTGAAGCGGATCGAGGTGGAAGGCGATCGGGTGGACGTCACCGTCGAACTCACGACGCCCGCGTGCCCCATGAAGGACCGCATCCGCGCCGACGTCGAGGAGGCGATCCGCCGCAAGGCGGCCGACGGCGGGCACGCGATTCCCGAGATCGCGCTCGAGTTCACCGCCGACGTCCGCCGCCCGAACGAGAAGACCCACGGCAAGGCGAGCCCGCTTCCCAACGTGCGCCAGATCATCGCCGTCGGCGCCGGCAAGGGTGGCGTGGGCAAGTCGACCGTCTCCACGCTGCTCGCGGTCGGCCTCGCGCGGCTCGGCGCGAAGGTCGGGATCCTCGATGCGGACATCTACGGACCGAGCGCTCCCACCATGCTCGGTCTCGGCGACCTTCCGACCCAGGCGCAGGGCAACATGCTGATCCCCTTCGACGTGCACGGCGTCAAGGCGATGACGATCGGCAAGCTCGTCGATCCGGAGAAGCCCCTCATCTGGCGTGGCCCGATGGCCCACGGGGCGTTCAAGCAGCTCGCGACCCAGACGGAGTGGGGACCGCTCGACTACCTCGTGATCGATCTGCCGCCCGGAACCGGCGACGTCTCCCTGACGATGGCGCAGCTGCTGCCGCTCACCGGCGCGGTCGTCGTCTGCACGCCGCAGCGGGTCGCGCAGGACGACTGCCGGCGTGCGGTGCGGATGTTCGAGCAGCTCGGCATCGAGGTGCTCGGCGTCGTCGAGAACATGAGCTGGTTCGTCGGCGACGACGGCAAGGAGTACGACCTCTTCGGCCGCGGCGGCGCCGAGGTGATGGCGCAGACGATGAACATCCCGTTCCTCGGCGCGATCCCGATCACCTCCTCGCTTCGCGAGCACTGCGATCTCGGCACGCCGCTGGCGAACTGGGAGGGCCCGAACTCGATCGGTCCCGCGATCGACGACCTCTGCCGGAGCGTGGCGAGCCGCATCTCGATCGCGAGCATGCAGGGCCGCTACATCCAGCCCACGTTGAGCGTGAGCTGACGGCGCTCAGGCCGCGAGGATCGCGAGCGCGTCCCGCCACTCGAGATAGCGATAGGGCACGCCGAAGCGATCGTGCAGCGCCTTGAGTTCGGCGAGGCAGGACTCGTGCAGTTCCTGCTGCCAGACGGTCGCCGCACGATCGCAGAAGAAGGTCCGGCACGGCATCGGACGGGCGTCGCGGATCCCGCAGAGCCGCCCTTCGCGAGCGTCGAGGAACGGGCATCGGCCGTCGCGACGCGCGTGCTCGATCTGCGGCAGCGAGAGCCGGGGAACCTCGGACTGCGCCAGCGTCCACGCCGCCTCGAGCCCCACGACCATCAGGCGATGGCCGAACGCCTCGAAACGGCAGCAGTTTCCGCTCGCGAGGCAGAGCGGCCGCCGCGAGGCGACTTCGCCCGCGACGCGATCGTGGATCGCGCGGATGGCGGCCTCGACTCGCGGTTCGCGAATCGCCGAGCGCCACGCCGACGCGAGGTCCGCCGCCGCGGGATCGGCGCTCACCACGCCGGATCCGGACACGCGGCCTGCTGATCCCGAACGACTCGAATCTGCTGGTACGGATGCACCTTCCCCTCGCCCATGCCCGGGCAAGGCACCCGCTTCTTCGTCGCGTCCCAGGCGCGGCGGCTCGAGAGGTTCTCCGGCCACCACGGCCAGGTGCGGCACTGGAGCGGACGAACCTCGTAGATCGAGCAGACCGCCTTGCCGGGGAACCGCTCGCGGTCGAGGAAGATGCAGTCGTGCCCGTGCTCGGTCACGTTCTCCTCGAGCGACCGTCCCTTGCCGAGCTTGCGGGTGTAGCGGCTCCGGAACGCCTCGATCGAGAGGCCCAGGTGCTTCGCCATCGCCTGCTCCTCCTCGAGGGAGTACCAGACTGCGCCCGGCGGGCCGGTGCAGCAATTGCCGCACTGCGTGCAGGAGAACGCGAGACCATCGGCGTACCACTCGGGGCGTTGCAAGGTTCGTGGCTCCTTGAAGGCTGGATCGGTCGCGGAACCGGCTCAGCGGGCCGGCGGTTCTCGCTCGCTCGAAGGCTCCCCGCCGTCGCCGTCGCTCCAGCGATCGAGCGTCACGAGATGAATGCCGCTCGCGGTGCGGCGCATGGGCAGATCCGAGAGTTCATCCGGCCGCTCGTCGAAGGCGACCCGCTCGACCGAGTAGATGCCGTCGAAGATCCACTCGTCCTGCGCATCGAGCGCCTCGTCGATGAGCTCCTCCATCTCGGCGAGGCTCCCGGCGGTCGCCCAGACATCCACATACGCCCCGCTCTCGGTGGCGGGATCGGCGGCGACCACCATGACGATGGCGTGCCAGAGCGTGAGTCCGAGTTCCATCCCCTGCTCGTCGAGGTTCCGCTGTGGATCCACGTCGAGTTCGAGCGCCCAACGCTCGCGGAGCTGCAGCGAGACCTCGTCGATGTTCGGATCCTGGGAATCCTCGACGAGAAGCACCGGACGCACGGTCGCGCCCGCGTAGAGCGATCCGTCCGGATCCGCAGGCCAGGTCTCCGGGACCTCCGAGAGCCCATGCCGCGCGAGCATCGCCTCGACCCGGCTCTTCAGCTCGATCGGAACCTCGATGGTCAGGGTCTTCCAGGCATCGAGGAAGACCTCGACGAAGGGTTCGTCGGCGTTCGCGCCGACCCCGATCGAGACGTCCTCGAGGATGACCGGCTCGAACTCGTCGAAGTCGGCGAGGAAGTCGTCGCGATCGATCGGCTCGACCCCGAGGTGCACGTCGAGGCTCCGGTAGGCGTCGAGCGACTCGATCTCGAGGATGCCGCGAACCTCGCCCGGAAGCAGTTCCAGGGCCTCGCGAAGCAGCGGGCGCAGTCGTTCGTGCGAGATCGTCGCCTCGAACACGTAGGTGTCCGGCTCCTCCTCCTCGCCTTCGCGAAAGGAGACGGCGTACCCCTCGGCAGGCCTCGGCAGGCCCGCCGCGTGCACGCCGAGAGGCAACTGGAATCCGCCGACCGACTCCCGCTCGATGTCGGATCGGATCCGAAATGCTCGCATGGCGGGATGGTATCGATCGCCCCGCGGTCCATTCGACACCGAGCGGCCAACCGGCCCATTCGGCGCCGATCGGTATAGTCGCCGGCTCGCGGACGGTCTCTCGCCGCCGCGGACGATCCCCGCGGAGCTCGGCCTGCATGTGTCGATGCGAAGTCGAATCCTGCCTTCGCCGAACCTCTCCGATCCGTCTCCCACGCATGTCCATCCGTCGCGTCACGCCGGCACGTCACGTCGATCGCCGGACGCAGATCGCGCGCATCCAGTCCTCGAGGAGCCTCTGAGCCGATGGAAGCCTTCAATGCAGCGCTCGATGCGGTGAACACCGTCCTCTGGCACGACGCGGTGCTCTACACCGTGCTCGGGGTCGGCATCCTCTTCACGCTCTGGAGCGGCTTTTCGCAGTACCGCGCCCTGACCCACGGCGTCGCGGTCATCCGCGGGAAGTACGACTCCAAGGACGACCCGGGCGCGATCAACCACTTCCAGGCCCTGTCCACGGCGCTCTCGGGCACGGTGGGCCTCGGCAACATCGCCGGCGTCGCGGTGGCGGTCTCGCTCGGCGGACCGGGCGCGGTCTTCTGGATGTGGGTGGTCGGAGCGGTGGGCATGGCCCTCAAGCTCACCGAGGTGACGCAGTCGATGCTCTATCGCGACACGAGCGATCCGGAGAATCCGCGCGGCGGCCCGATGTACGTCTGCAAGCGCGGCTTCGCCGCGATCTCGCCGGGTCTCGCGCCGCTGGGATGGCTCCTCGGGGCGATCTTCTGCGTGACCGTGATGATCTCGACGATCACCGGCGGCAACATGTTCCAGGCGTGGAACGTCGCGAAGATCACCCAGACCTATGTGCCCGCGATGCCGCCGATCCTCGTCGGCATCATCCTGACCCTCATCGTCGGGGCGGTGATCATCGGCGGCATCAAGCGGATCGGCGCGGTGACCGGGCGGCTCGTGCCGTTCATGTGCGGGCTGTACCTGCTCGGCGCCCTCGCGGTGCTGGTGCTCGAGATCCAGAACATCCCGGGGATGCTGCGGCTCATCGTCGTCAGCGGCCTGCCGCCGTTCCTCGGCGGCGAGAACGCAAGCCCCGAGGGCGCCTTCCTCGGCGGCACCTTCGGCTACGCGTTCCTGTGGGGCATGAAGCGAGCCCTCTTCTCCAACGAAGCCGGACAGGGCTCCGCCCCGATCGCGCACAGCGCCGCGAAGACCAACGAACCGGTTCGCGAAGGCGTGGTCGCCGGCCTCGAGCCGTTCATCGACACCCTCGTCGTCTGCACGATCACCGCGCTCGTGGTGATCAGCGTCGGGGCGTGGAACCGCCCCCCCGCCGCGGAGTTCCCGGAGACGCCGGGCATCGTGCAGGCCCGCGATGCGGACGGCAATGCGATCGCGGACGAGTGGGTCCCCGCCACCACCGCGCTTCCCGCGAAGTCCTCCGAAGAGGCGAGCGTCAGCAACGTGTGGCGCGTGAACGACGGGCTCTTCGTGATCGTCAAGGGCGAGGTCGACGACAACACCGGCCGCGATCTCCACAAGCTGCTCGGGACGGTCGTGCCAGGCGAGGGCGACGGCCTGCTCATCGATTGGACGCCCTACAAGTCGGAGACCGCGCCCACCATCGACGGCCCCGGCATCCATCTCGACCTTGCGGGAAGTTCGCTGACGGGTTACGCCTTCGATCGCGCGATCCCGGGCATGGGCATGTGGGTGGTGACGCTCGCCTCGTGGCTCTTCGCGATCTCGACGATCATCTCCTGGAGCTACTACGGCGAACAGGCGACCGACTTCCTCTTCGGGCGCTGGGCCGTCGTGCCGTACAAGCTCGTCTACTGCCTCGCGATCCTCGTCTCGACGATTCCCGGACTCATCGCGACCGACGCCCAGCTCGACGGCCTCACCGCGCTCGGGACCGGGGTGATGCTTTGGGCGAACATCCCGATCATGCTGATCTTCGGACCGATCGCGATGCGGTCGTATCACGACTACATGCGTCGCCTGAAGTCCGGCCAGATGAAGGGCCACGCCTATCCCACGGTGACCGACGTGGTCGAAGGCCGCGACGTGAAGTGATCGATCGATGGCCCCGATCGACCTGGCGAGCCCCGCTCGTCAGGTCGGTCGGGCCGTCCGCCCGAGCAGTTCGAGGATCGCTTCCGCGGACTCGCTCGCGAAGTCGTGCCCGCGGAACTGCGTGAGCACGCGCTTGAGCGCCTGAGTGGTCTCGGCGGCGCGGCGGGAGTCCTTGAGGAAGTTCTCGACCGCCTCCACGATCGGCGCGGGCCCGCCCCAGTACGGGACGAACTCCGGCACGATCCGCTCCCCCGCGAGGATGTTGGGCAGCAGGCGATCGGGGATCGTCAGCATCAGCTTCGCACCAAGCACGTCGACGAGTCCGGTGCGATAGACGCCGACCATCGGCTTCGCCTGCCGGGCGACATCGAGGCTGACGGTGCCGGAGACGGTCAGGGCGACGTCGCACCAATGCACCGCGGCGTCGAGGATCGAAGGGCCGGCGTTCTTCGCATCGCCGCCGACGACGTGCAGGCCCGTGGGCAGCGACGGGAACTTCGCCCGGATGGTGGCGGCGATCTCCGGACTCGCCGCGACGATCAGGCCGCCGAGCCCGTGATGCAGCGCCTGCAGGTCGGCGAAGACCCGCATGAGCAGCGCGAGGTTCTTGCGAATCTCGCTGCTGCGGCTGCCGGGAAGCATGAGGATCCTCGGACGGCCGCGAGGAAGCCCGCGGGCGCGTTCCTCGAGGTCCTCGCGGTCCAGTTCGCGATTGATGACCGGATGCCCCACGAACTTCGCGGGAATGCCCCGTTCACGGAACCAGCGCTCCTCGAAGGGAAGCAGGCAGAGCACGAGATCGGTGATCCTCTGAAGCTTCTTCCGACGCCACGGCCCCCAGGCCCAGTACTGCGGCGCGACGAGATGCACCACCCGCGCTCCGCCGCGGCGGAGTCGCCGCGCGATCGGCGTGTTCGCGGCCGGCGAGTCGACCGGCACATGCAGTCCCACCCGGTGGCGAGCCGCGAAGGTCTCGACCCGCTTGAGCTCTCCGAGGAACGCACCGATTCGGGAGAGGCTCGGCAAGGCGATCACGCCGTCGCCGGCAGTCTGTTCGACGACCTCCGCCCCCGCCTCGGCCATGCGCGGCCCGCCCCAGGCGTAGATCCGGCGATCCGGCTCGCGTTCAAGCAGGGCTCGAATCACCGGCGCCGCGTGCGCATCCCCGCTCGGCTCGAAGGCGGTGAAGAGGATCGGCGCCTTCGCCGAGCCGTCGGACGCGTCGGAAGCAGGGCTGCGGTCCACGCGTCGCGCTCCTCGCCGGCCGGGAAACGGGATCGCGCGATCCACGCTGCTTCCTCGACCGCGCGAAGGATACCGACCGCCGTCGATCGCCCGGTGGAGGCGCACGCCGCCGATATCCTTCCCGCTTCCGCCTTTCCTCGGAGCGACGACCAATGTCCAGACGCACCCACCGCTGCGGCCAACTTCGCGAGAGCCATGTCGGCGAGGAGGTCGTCCTCAACGGCTGGGTCGACGTGACCCGCGACCAGGGCAAGGGGCTCGTCTTCGTCGACGTTCGCGATCGCGACGGCGTCACGCAGGCGGTCTTCGAGGCGACGCCGAGCGGCGAGAGCGAACTGATGGTCGCGGCACGAAGCCTGCGCCGTGAGGACGTGGTGGCGGTGCGCGGCGTGGTTCGGCTGCGGGCCGGCGGCGCGAATCCGAAGCTCGCCACCGGCGCCATCGAGGTCGCCGGAACCGGGCTCGAGATCCTCAACCGCGCCGAGCATCCGCCGATCCTGCCCGACGACGCGGAGGCCGAGAAGATGGACGAGGAGGTGCGGCTGCGCCACCGCCATCT
The DNA here is from genome assembly GCA_049449095.1 of Phycisphaerales bacterium. Classification (GTDB taxonomy): domain Bacteria; phylum Planctomycetota; class Phycisphaerae; order Phycisphaerales; family SM1A02; genus VGXO01. Next base: position 8,056 of record JBMTTG010000080.1, read on the forward strand.
CGACCTGCGCCGTCCCCGCATGCAGGCGATCCTCGGGCTTCGCTCACAGGTGACCCGAATCGCGCGGGAGTACTTCCACGATCGCGGCTTCCTCGAGATCGAGACCCCGCTGCTCATCCGCTCGACGCCCGAAGGCGCCCGCGACTTCGTGGTTCCGTCGCGCCTGCACGCGGGCGAGTTCTACGCCCTGCCCCAGAGCCCGCAGCTCTTCAAGCAGATCCTGATGGTGGCCGGCTGCGACCGCTACCTGCAGATCTGCCGATGCCTCCGCGACGAGGATCCCCGCGCCGACCGGCAGGCGGAGTTCAGCCAGATCGACCTCGAGATGAGCTTCACCGATCGCGACGAGGTGATCGAGACGATGGGCGGCTTCGCGCGGAGGCTCTGGAAGGAGACCCTCGGCGTCGACGTTCCCGAGATCCAGCGGATGACCTGGCTCGATGCGATGAACCGCTTCGGCATCGACCGGCCGGACCTTCGATTCGGCCTCGAGCTCGTCGACGTGTCGGACCTCGTCGCCGATTCGCCCTTCGCGGTGTTCACCGATGCCCTCGCCTCGAAGCACCTCGGGCGATCCGGCTGCGTGAAGGCGATCGTGGTGCCGGGCGGCGCCGCGGGCGTCTCCCGCAAGATGATCGACGCGCTCACCGAGTTCGTGAAGGGCTTCGGCCTCGGCGGACTTCCCACCGTGAAGGTGACCGAGCAGGGATTCGAGACCGGCATCGCGAAGTTCCTCGACGGCTGCGGCGCGGCCCTTCGCGATCGCCTCGGCGCGAAGCCCGGCGACCTGATCCTCTTCGGTCCGGGTCGCTGGGAGACCGTCTGCAAGGCCCTCGGGGAACTGCGGCTTCGGCTTGGGCGCGAACTCGGCCTGATCGATCCCTCGCGCTGGGAGTTCCTCTGGGTCGTCGACTTCCCGATGTTCGAGTACGACGAGGACGGCGCTCGGTGGGTCGCGCTGCATCACCCCTTCACCGCGCCGCTGCCTGGGCAGGAGCCGCTGCTCGAGAGCGATCCGGGCGCCTGCCTCTCCGCGGGCTACGACCTCGTCTGCAACGGCTCGGAGATCGCCGGCGGATCGATCCGCATCCATCGCCAGGAGGTGCAGAAGAAGGTCTTCGAGCTGATCGGCCTCGGCGCCGAGGAGGCGGAGGCGAAGTTCGGCTTCCTGCTTCGGGCGCTTCGGCACGGCGCGCCGCCGCACGGCGGCATCGCCTTCGGCCTCGATCGCGTGGTGATGCATCTTGCCGGGACCGACAACATTCGCGACGTGATCGCCTTCCCCAAGACCCAGAGCGGCGCCGATCTGCTGTGCGATGCGCCGTCGGCGATCGATGCGGCGCAGCTCGACGAGTTGAGGCTCGCGGTCAAGCCTGCGGCCAAGGCGTGAGAGGTCCGGCCCTCGACGAGAGCGAGGTCGTCCCGGGCGGCGCCGGCGGACGCTCGCATTGAGCCGCTCCATCGATGGGGGTAGTCTCCCCTCCATGCATCGATCCGGCGCGCTGCTCACCGGGCTCATCCTTCTCGGGCTTGTCCTCGGCGCGATCGTCGGCGAGGTCCTCCATACGCACGAGCAGGCGGACGCCGTCGCCTCGATGATGTCCTGGGGCGATCTGATCCTGATCCGGCCGCTCAAGGCCCTGGTCATCCCCATCGTCCTCTTCAGCGTGCTCGTCGGCGTCACCTCGATCGGCGAGCCGTCGAGGCTCGGCGTGATCGGCGGCGCGACGCTCGTCTACTACCTCGCGACGATGCTCACGGCGGTGGTGCTTGGAGCCGTGCTCGTCTCGACGATCCGCCCCGGCGAAGGACTGCCTCCCGAGACCGTCGCGGCGCTGCAGGACACCGGCGCCGCGGAGTTCGAGCGTCAGGAGGCGTTGCGCACGAGGATCGAGGGCGCGTCGGAGATGGGCATGGGCGGCGCGTGGACGAGCATCGTCGAGCAGCTCGTGCCGGCCAACGTGCTCGAGGAGATGGTCGCGGTGCGGCCGCTCGGCGTGATCGTCTTCGCGTTGGCGCTCGGCTTGGCGCTGGCGGCGGGCGGCTCCGCCTCCGCACCGGCGGTGCGGGTGATCGCCGCGATCTTCGAGGCGCTGATGCGGCTGGTCCGCTGGATCATCTGGCTGACGCCGATCGGGGTGTTCCTGCTGGTGGCCGGCACGGTCGGGAGGATCGGCATCGCCGAACTGCTTGGACCGATGTCGAAGTACATGCTGACCGTGGTGACGGGGCTCGCGATCCACGGCTTCATCGTGCTGCCGCTGGTCCTGTGGTTCTTCACGCGGGTCAATCCCTTCGGCTTCATGTGGCGGATGAAGCGGGCGCTGCTCACCGCGTTCGGGACCGACTCGAGTTCGGCGACGCTCCCGGTCACGATCGAGACGGCGCAGGACGAGGCCGGCTGCTCCAAGCGGGCGTCGGGCTTCGTGCTGCCGCTCGGCGCCACCGTCAACATGGACGGGACGGCGCTCTACGAGGCTGTCGCGGTCGTCTTCCTCTTCCAGCTCTACGGGATCGACCTCAGCCTCACCGAGATGGTGGTGGTGGTCATCACCGCGACCCTTGCCGCCGTCGGAGCCGCCGGCATTCCCTCGGCGGGGCTGGTGACGATGGTCATCGTGGTCACCGCCGTGAACACCAGCCTCGCCGGGCACAGCGAGGCCGCCCTGCCGATGTCGGCGATCGGCATCCTCTGGGGCGTCGATCGGATCCTGGACATGTGCCGGACCACCGTGAACGTCTGGGGCGACGCGGTCGGCGCGAGGATCATCACGCGGATCGCCCCCGATGAGGACGCCCCCGACACCGTGGAAGCCGCGACCTGATCGCCGTCGACGGCTACGCTCCCTCCATCCTCGACCATGTCCGCACCCTCTCCCGATGCCGATCTCGAAGCTCCCGCGACGAGCCCCGATCCCGATTCGGTCGCCTCGGTGATCGCGTCGATCCGCCCGGCGGTGCAGGCCGACGGCGGCGACATCGAACTCGCGGGAATCGGCCGGGACGGCCTCGTCTCGATCCGCTTCCTCGGGGCCTGCGTGGGCTGTCCCTCGGCCGGAGTCACCCTCCAGCAGTTCATCGAACGGGCCCTGGTCGAAGTCCCGGGGGTGCAAGGCGTGATCGCGGTCCCCTGACCGAGGCCCTCG
>JBMTTG010000081.1:0-11146 GCA_049449095.1 Phycisphaerales bacterium
CGGGCGGCGAGGCGAGATGGAGGTCATGGGTCGCGTTGTATCGACTGGACGCCGCAAGATGGATGCGTGGAGCCGTCGCCGAGCACGTTGCGCCGCAGAGTCGGGCACGAATCGAGCGAGCCAGGCGGCCACGACGTTGCGATCCCGCGCGATCGCCTCCGGAGCCGCCGCGAGAAGGTGAATTCCCGAGGCGCATAAACACGGGCGTGGTTGGACGCCGCGCCAGCTCGACCCTCCGCGGTTCGGGCTGATGGTGGCGCATAAGCGAAATCGCGAGTCGGAACCCTCGGTGGCGTTCGCCAACCCTTCAAACGCAAGGCATGGTTGAGTCGCTTCCGGTGGACAACGGAAGTGACAAGGCTTCCACCGACCGCATGCCGCGTGGCCTGGGTCGAGTGGGAGCAGGGACATCGAGAGTCAAAGGAGTAGGGAGATGAAGAGTCAGTTTGTTGGAATGCTCGCGGCGGCGACGATCGGCCTCGCGACCAGCGCGCACGCGTTGAACATCTCGGTCGGCAACATCATTCCGCCCGGCGGCAACGCCCAGCAGGCGGGCCTCGCGGCGGGCACGGCCGCGATCTTCGGTGGGGCCAGCGGCACCATCGCGGATCCGTCGGCGGAACTCACCGATCTGTCTGCGATCGCGGCGGGATACAGCGGGTCGGTCGTGGTGTTCGCGTTGAACACCAATTCCGGCACCTCCCTGGTGGTCATGAGCGATGTGGCCTTCTCGATCAACCAGCTGTCGTTCTCGGCGACCAGCGGCGCCTACCAGACTGGCGGCGTCTCGACCATGGCCACGGCGAGCGGCGGCTTGCTCGGGTCGGGCAACCCGGCCGACGTGGGTGGCTATCGCATCTTCGCGGCGGTCAACCTCCCGGCGTTCTCGACCGGTGCGATCAACCTCGGCCAGGGCGCTTCGACCAACGTGAAGTTCCTCTCGTACAACGGTTCGGCTTGGACGGTCGATCGCACGAGCAGCTATGCCTCGAACGGCTCGCTCGAGTTCAACTTCCAGGTCCTCCCGGTGCCGGCTCCGGCGCTGCTCGCGGGTGCGGGCCTTCTCGGCGCGACCATCGTGCGTCGCCGGATGAAGAAGAACTAAGTCCGATCGCGAGCGATCGGATTCCGCAGAATGCGGTGAGGAGGGCCGGTCCTTCGGGGCCGGCCCTTCTTCGTGCGCAGGTCCTCGACCCTCGCGGCGATCAGCCCTTCGAGGCGTTCGCCTTCGCTACACTCGCCGGCTTCCCTCGATTTCGCACGAAGGAGGCCTTCTCATGGCAGTCCACGCCGGCGCCACCCGCACCGAGACCGACGCGATGGGACCGATCGAGGTCCCGGCCGACCGCTACTGGGGCGCGCAGACCGAGCGCTCGCTTCACCACTTCCCGTTCGGCGATCGCATGCCGCTGCCGGTCATTCGCGCGTTCGGCCTCCTGAAGGCCGCGTGTGCCGAGGCGAATGCCGAGTTCGGAGGCCTCCCGACCGAGTTGCGCGACCTGATCGTCGCCGCGGCCCGCGAGGTCGCCGAGGGCCGGCTCGACGAGGAGTTCCCGCTCAAGGTCTGGCAGACCGGTTCCGGGACCCAGAGCAACATGAACGTGAACGAGGTGGTCTCGAACCGGGCGATCGAGATGGCCGGCGGCGTGATGGGAAGCAAGAAGCCGGTGCATCCCAACGACCACGTCAACATGAGCCAGTCGAGCAACGACACCTTCCCGACCGCGATGCATGTCGCGTCGGCGATCGAGCTCGAGCGGACCCTGCTCCCGGCGGTCGCGAGGCTTCGCGAGGCGCTCGAGGCGAAGGCGAAGGCGTTCGCCAGCATCGTGAAGATCGGCCGCACCCATCTGCAGGACGCGGTGCCGCTCACGCTCGGCCAGGAGTTCTCGGGCTACGTCGCCCAGCTCGACCACGCGATCGACGCGATCCGAACCTCGCTGCCCGGCGTTCGGGCGCTTGCGATCGGTGGCACCGCGGTCGGCACCGGGCTGAATGCGCCCAAGGGCTTCGGCGAGCGGGTCGCGGCACTCCTCGCCAGCGCGACCGGCATCGGCTTCACGAGCCAGGAGAACAAGTTCGCGGCGCTCGCCGGCCACGAGGCGATGGCGCAGGCCCACGGCGCGCTCTCGGTCCTCGCGGGTGCCCTGATGAAGATCGCCAACGACGTGCGCTGGCTCTCGAGCGGACCCCGCTGCGGCATCGGCGAACTCGTGATCCCCGAGAACGAGCCCGGCTCGAGCATCATGCCCGGCAAGGTGAATCCCACCCAGAGCGAGAGCATGACGATGGTCTGCGTGCAGGTCTTCGGCAACAACGCCGCGGTCCAGTTCGCGGCAAGCCAGGGCAACTTCGAGCTCAACGTCTTCAAGCCCGTGATCGCGTTCAACCTGCTGCATTCCTGCGAACTGCTCGCCGGAACCTGCGAGGCCTTCCGCGAGTTCTGCGTCGAGGGCATCGAGGCGAACGAGCCGCGCATCGCGAAGCTGCTGCACGAGAGCCTGATGCTGGTCACCTCGCTCGCGCCGGTCATCGGCTACGACAAGGCGAGCGCCGTCGCCAAGCACGCCCACAAGCACGGCAAGACGCTGCTCGAGAGTTCGCTCGAGCTTGGGCACGTCGACGAGGCGACCTTCCGCGAGGTCGTGCGCCCCGAGAACATGGTCTGATCCGACGCGGAACCCTGCACGCCATGCGATTCACCCTCGAGATCCCGATCGACTCGATCGACGCCGCCGAACTCGCCGCGCCCTTCTTGCGGCAGGGCGACCGCTTCGAACTCTGCCACGACCTCGCCAGCGAGGGCTGGACCCCGACGCCCGACCTCGTGCGGGCGGTGCGTTCGATCGTGCCGCCGGAGGTGGGGGTGGTCGCGATGATCCGCCCGCAACTCCCGGGCGCTCGCACCACCCTCGACGTCGAGGCATTCATGGCCACCCCCGCGGTGATCGACGCCTCGCTTCGCGAGATCGAGCAGTCCGCGGAGGCCGGCGCGGACTCGGTCGCCATCGGCCTGCTTGCGCCCGACGGCACGGTGGATCTCGAGGCCTGCGGCGTGCTCGCGTCGCGGGCGAAGTCGCTGGGGCTCGTCGTCGCGTTCCTGCGGACGTTCGATCTGCTCGTCGATCGCGAAGCGGGCATGCGGGCGGTGCATGAGCTTGGCTGCCGGCGCGTGGTGACCGCGGGCGTGCTGGGATGGGACGCCAGCGTGGCGGATGTCCCGACACGCAGCGGCTCGCTTGCCCAGGACGTGTCGCTCGCCGAGGCACTCGCTTCGCGTGACGGGACCAATGCGGTCGAGGTGGTGCCCGGAGGAGGCGTTCGCGCTTCGAATGCCGCGGCCTTCGCGGCGATCTCGCCGCACCTTCACGCGTCGTGCCGGCGCGAGGGGCGGATCTCGCGCGACGAGGTCTCGGCGCTGACTTCGTTGCGAGGCGCCTGACGACCCCGGTCAGCCGCCGAGGAATCCCGCGAAGAGCACCGCGAGGATCGCGATCGACAAGCCGACGTAGAGCCGGTCCCGGATCGCGAGAAATCCCGCGATCAGCAGGATCAGTCGCACGAACGGCGTCGCGAGCATGATGGCGACGCCCGCGAGGCCGATCGAACGCGAGGTCTCCGGGCTGGCGGTCCCGGAGAGGCCGAGCGTCACCGCGATGGCGATCAGGGCGAGCGACAGCGCCGCGAGCAGCCGCAACAGGACCAGTTCCGCCTTGGCGAACCACGGCGGCAGCGGGCGCGGCGTCGAGGGGGCGTTGCTCATCGCGCGTCGCCCTCCGTCGGTTCGCGTGGAGGCGCCGAGTGGATCTTCGACTCGCTCTCGCTCGACGAGACTCGGGTGTTGGGGTGCTCGTGATCGAGTTCCCGCACGCCCTTGACGAGCATCTGCGCCGCGATCGCGACGAGCACCACGAGAAAGAGCTTGCGCAGCGGACCGATCGGCACGAAGGTCACGAGCCACGAGCCGAGCAGCGCGCCCGGCACGATGCCGAGCAGCGCCGGCCCTGCGACCTTCGGATCGATGATGCCGTGGTTCCAGTAGATGCCGACGCTCGCCGCGGCGGTGATGCCCACCATGAAGTTGCTCGTCGTCGTCGAGACCCGGAAGGGGATCTTCATGAAGGTGTCCATCGCGAGCATCTTGAGGACGCCCGACCCGATCCCGAGCAGCCCGCTCAGCACGCCCGCGAAGAGCATGGTCGTGAAGCCGGCCGCGGGGTTCTGCACGTGGTAGACCGCGCCGGGCTCGGTGCGGTGTTCGCCCGGCGACTCGGGCAGCGGGGCATCGAGCGAGAGCCGCTGTGCGAGCGGGTTGGGTGCCAGGCTCGCGGGATCGGGTTCCGCCTTGCGGCCCACGGAGAGCGCCGCGGTCAGCAGCAGGGCTCCGCCGAAGAAGACCAGGAGCAGCGCCGGATGGACGAGCGTCATCATCGCGGCGCCGGCGATCGCGCCGAGCGTGGCCGCGAGTTCAAGCGCGATCCCGACCCGCTGGTTCGAGAGGCGGCTGCTTCCCCGCAGCGCCGCGGCACCGGTGCTCGTGCCGATCACCGCGACGAGCGAGGCGCCCATGGCGGTCTTCACGTCGACGCCGAAGACCAGGGTCAGCATCGGGACGAGCACGATGCCGCCTCCGAGACCGACCAACGCGCCGAGGCATCCCGCGGCGAGCGAGCCGAGCAGGATGAGGAGGTCGATCTCGGCAGGATCCGTCGGCATCGGTCGATCGCGGTCGCTTGGACGTGCGTGCCGCCCAACCGGTGACTCGGCGTTCGGGGGACGCGGTCGCGAAAGAAACACCGCGGCACCCTCGAGGGGATGCCGCGGTGATCGAGATCGGGGCGATGGCGGCTCGGATCAGCGCTTCGAGAACTGGAAGCGTCGACGGGCGCCGGCCTGGCCGTACTTCTTGCGTTCGACCTTGCGGGAGTCCCGGGTCAGGAAGCCGTTGTCGCGGAGGATCGGCTCGAGGCCCGCGTCGTAGTTGAGGAGCGCCCGGCCGAGGCCGAGGATGATCGCGCCGGCCTGGCCGGTGAAGCCGCCGCCGAGCACGCTCGCGCGGATGTCGAGCTTGCCGGCGGTGCCGGTCTTCTCGAGCACCGCCATGATGTTCTTGCGGTCGCGCTCCTCGGCGAAGAAGACGTCGAGGTCCTTCGACTTCACCTTGAACTCGCCCTTGCCGGGCTTGACGCGGACCCGCGCGATCGCGGTCTTGCGGCGGCCGGTTCCCCAGAACCAGCCGGCGGCATCGGGGCCGCGGGAGGCCTTCGCCGAAGCGATGGCGAGGTCGGGAGTGGTGTCGATCGTGCTCATGGGTTGCCTCGCAGCTTCGGACGCGGCGGTCCGTGGTCAAGCCGAGGGGATCGTCGCGGACGCGACGGCCTCGCGGAGTCGGGTGAACCGGCGATCAGCCGGCGGAAACGGTCAGGGGCGTGATGGGGGCGTCGAAGGGGATCACCTGCCCGGCCTGCATGCCGTGCTCGGCGCCCGCGACGAGCTTGAGACGCGAGATCATCCGGCGACCGAGCGGGCCGCGGGGAAGCATGCGGATGATCGCGGCGCGAACGACCTCCTCGGGCCGCTTCGCCATCACCTCGCGATAGGTGCGGACGCGAAGGCCGCCGGGATACCGCGAGTAGTTCTGAAGGGTCTTCGAATCGAGCTTGCTGCCGGTGATCACGACCTTCGCGCAGTTGGTGACGACGACGCCGTCGCCGGTCAGCACGTGCGGGGTGTACTCGGGGCGATGCTTGCCCATGAGCACGGTCGCGACCTCGGTGGCGAGACGGCCGAGCACCTTGCCGTCGGCGTCCACGTGCCGCCAGGCCAAGGGCACCTGTCCGGGCTTCGCGTGGAAGGTCTGTCGAGGCATGAGATCGGCACTCCTGAAGGCTTCGGGAAATCGGGCGGCCGGAGACGATCGAACGACCGATCGTCCACGGGAAAAACCCCTCGGCTCCCGCCGAGCGGCGAATCGGTGAAGATACGGGGGCGTTGGACGGTGTCAAGGATCCGGACCGGATCCCGCCGATTCACGCCGATCCGATTCCGGCCCCACCCGACTGCCACGACCCGCATGGACCCTGCTCCGACCGATCCTCCCGCGATGTCCGCCCCCGATCCCGCCTCTTCGCCCGCTCCGGTCGCCGACCGGAGCCCCGCGGCGGCGTGGATGTCGGTCCTGATCAGCTGGATCGGGATTCTGGCGGTCGCCTTGGCGGTGGCGTGGCCGGCGACCCCGGCCGCCGAGGACGAGGGCTCCACCGAGCCTGCCCCCGTGATTTCCATGATCGATGAACTGGGAGGGCGGATCACGCTGGCCCTCTGCCAGGCGGTCGGGCCCCAGGATCGACTGAGCGTGCTCGAGATGTCCGGGCTCGGGACTTCGGGACCCGTCGAAGCGGCCGCGGGGGTGACCGAGGATGGAGCCCGCCGGCGGTTTGCGATCGATCTTGCCGTGGCGGTGCTGGCTGGAGAAGCCGTGGACGGAGCCGCGGGGCTCGAGCGTCTTCCACCGTCCGAGGCAGCGCTCGACTTCGAAGGCGCCGACGGGCCGTGGGGCAAGTCGCGGGAACTGGTCCGCGCAGCGCTCGAGGCTCGCGGCGAGGATCGACCGGCGGCGCCGATGTCGGCCGAGGACCGGGAGACCCTGCGTGCGCACTTGGGCTGGTTCGCCGACGTGGTGCTCGTGTGGGAGGGCGACCCCGTCGCCCGCAAGGAGTTCGACGTCGGTCTCGGCGTGCTGCTTCGCATGCTGCTCGTGGCGTTGGTGTGGTTCCTGGGCTTCGGACTCGTCGGCTTCACGCTGCTGCTGGTGCTCGTCGTCGCGGTCGCGGCGGGATGGATGCGACCGAAGGTGACGCCCTGCGGCGCGCGAGGCCGAAGCGGACGCGGGATGCCCACCGGCGGCTGGTGGCTCGCCGCACTCGTGGTGGCGCCGATCGTGGCGACCGCCGGCTGGTTCGCGATGGCGGAGGTCGGCGCGGCGTTGGGATTGGCGGTGTCGATCGCGGGACTCGTCGCATGCTGGCCGGTGGCACCCGAGACCGAGGCGAAGCGGGGCGGCGGACCGCTCGGTGCGATCTATGCCGAGACCTTCCTCATCTGGCTCGTCCTCTTCGTCGGACTGCAGATCGCGGCGGCGGCGATTCTCGGGGCTCGGACGATTCTCGAGTCGGCGACCTTCATGGTCGCGAGTCTCTCCGCCCTCGCTTGGCCGCGAATCCGCGGCATTCCGTTCCGGCAGGTTCGCGAGGAGATCGGGTTGGTGTGGGGGCGTTCCTGGTGGAAGCCGCCATTCGAGGGACTGGCCACCTACGCGATCGGCCTGCCCCTGATCGTGATCGGCGTGGGCATCGCCGCGATCCTGACGAGCCTGCTCGGTCCGGGACCGCCACCGAGCCATCCGATCCAAGACGAGATCGCCTCGGCGGGCGCCGGGCAACTGCTGTCGCTGCTCGTGATCGCGGCGGTGATCGTGCCGCCGATCGAGGAGATCGTCTTCCGCGGCGTCCTCTACCGGCACCTGCGGGAGGCTTTCGGTCGGGTTGGTTCGCTGCTCGGCTTCGCGGCGGCGGCCCTTGCCTCGTCGCTGCTCTTCGCGGCATTGCATCCGCAAGGACTGGGCTTCGTGCCGATCCTCGCCTCGCTGGCCGTGGCGTTCTGCATCGCCCGCGAACTGACCGGCAGCGTCGTTCCGGCGATCGTCGCCCACGGCGTGTCGAATGCGGCGATCGTCGCCCTGAACGCGGCACTCTTCTCGGTGTGAGTCGAACCCGGGGTTCTCCGCTTCGGACGGGGCCGATTCGCGGGTATCGTCCGGGCATGCCGCGGCGTTCCTCCGGTCCCGCCCGTCCGCTCGCTTCCGCCCTCACCATGGCCTTGGCGTTCGTTTCGGCGCCGGTGCAGGCCGCGATGGGGGCACCGCCGGCCTCGCCCGAGCAGTCGGAGTTTCCGCCCTCGCCCGAGGCGACGCGGTTCTTCGAGCGGCTCGTCGAGCGGTACCGCGAACTGATCCGCTACGCCGACTCCTTCCTGCTCGAACAGCGGATCGGCTCGATCGACGGCGACGCCGATTCGGAGGTCCGCACGCGGGTGTCGGCGCGCAGCCGCATCGCCCAAGGCGCGGTCGAAGTCTCGACTCGCACGCGGCGCGCGGTCGAAGCCGTCTCGGGCGATCGCACCGCCGAGTCTCGCGAGGTCGATCTGGCGATCGCGCCGCATCTGGGCCTTCGCCTCCTCGACGAGCCGCTTCGCGACTTCCGACCCGGCACCGAGGGTTTTCGTGCCACGTCGATCAAGGAGGTCGAGCACGATCGGAAGTCGATGCTTCGGATCGAGCTTCGAAGCGGCGGCGAGAGCCCGGGGGAGCCGTCGTCGGTGTTCGGGTTGACGGTCGATCCCAACTCGATGCTGATCCGCAAGGTCGACGGCGAGGAGCGTCTCGCGGACGGGCGCAGCTTCACCACCACGATCTCGATCGAGCCCGAGGACGAAGCGGTCGTTCCGAGCGAAGTGCCACCGGCGCCTCCGGCGATCGAGGAGCCGCCGATCGTGGTCCCCGGCGACGTGCCGCTGGGCTGAAGGTCTCTCGGCTCTCGAGGATCGCCGACGGGTCAGGTCAGTTCGACCGTCCAGTACGCCTCGTCGAGGAAGGCCTTCCACGACTGGTACTTCGGGCTGCCAAGCCGCAAGGTGATCGCGGGGTTGCGCCTCGGCTGGCGAGGGGTCCGGGTCAACTTCATGCCCGCCTGCGCCGGAGTTCGCCCGCCCTTGCGGGCGTTGCACTTGACGCACGCGCAGACGAGGTTGGTCCAGCTGTTCTCGCCGCCCTGCACCCGCGGCACCACGTGGTCGAGCGTGAGTTCACGCGTCGAGAACGACCGGCCGCAGTACTGGCAGCGGTTGCCGTCACGCGCGTAGATGTTGCGGCGATTGAGCTTCACGCCCTCCTGCGGAAGGCGGTCGTAGCCGAGCACGCGGATGATCTTCGGGACCGCCATCACCACGCGGGTGGTGCGGACCCAGTCGTGCTCCTCCGCCTCGAACTGCTGCTGCAGGGCGCCCAGGTCGGCCCACGTCTCGAAGTCGTAGTTGCGGTAGGCGCCGTTCTCGAAGGCGATCACCTCCGCGACCTGCTTGCTCAGCAGGGCGAAGGCACGGCGGGCGTCGATGACTCGGATCACCGCGTAGACGCGGTTGAGGACCAGGACCTTGGCGTCGAGCGGGCTCGCGGCTGCGATCATCCGTTCCTCCGGCGGCTCCATCCGCCATCGAGACTCTTCCGCGACATCGCGGAATCCACCTCTTGTCCACGAAGATCTCGGATCCTAGCGGGGGATTCGCGACGCGGCGCTCGCAGGCGACGCTTCGTCGGTGAGAACTCGATGAATCGCGGCGGCCCTTCGGTTGGCGTCTCGGCGCGCGTGGCGGGGCGCGCGGTGTCAGAATGCCCCGATGCGAATCGCCTGGATGCAGCCGCGGCAAGGCGGCGAGTCGTGGTCGCCAGTGGTCGCGGCCGACGGATCGGATCGCCGGACCGAGTGGGCCTGCTGGCATGGCAACCTGCTGGCGCAGCGGATGCCGGCCGTCGAGTCCTGGCCTTCGCGTCGAGCCATCGTGCGAAGCGGTTCGCTCGCGGAGGGCGACGATCCCTTCGTCGAGGATCCGCGCCATTGGATGCCGGTCGGGCGAAGGGCGCTCGAGGAGGCCTGCGATCGTCTCGTGGGGCCGCTCGCGGAGTCCGGCGGCACGCTGCTGCTCCGCCCGCACGTTCGTCAGGTGCTCAGCGATGTCGCGGGCGCGGCGGACTTCCTGCGGCGGCATCGCGGCGAGCGGTTTGGTCTCGCCCTCGCGCCCGCCGACCTGATCACCGGCTCGATGCTGCCGCGGGCGGAGGACCTGCTGGTGCGGACCTTCGAGATGCTCGTTCCGCGCCTCGATCCGCAGCGCGATGTGCTGATCCTCGGGGATCTGCTGGCCGCGGAGCATGAAGAGGAGTTGCCCCGGCTGGCGCCGCTCGGCGAGGGCGTGCTTCCGTGGGCGAGCTGCCGGCGGTTCGCGCACGCGATTCCCGCGGACCTGCCGATCCTGCTCGACGCGGGGACCGACCCCCAAGCGATGTCGTTCCTCGCAGGCTGATCCGGCTCAGCCGCCCCGGTACTCGCAGCGCGCGGTGCAGGTCTCGTGCACCACGATCTCCGCAAGGTCGGGTACCACGCCGTGCAGTCGCTGCCAGATCCACGCCGCCACGAGTTCGCTCGTCGGGTTCTCGAGGCCCGCGATCTCGTTGAGGCAGCGGTGATCGAGTTCGTCGATCACCGGGTTCACGAGCCGCTTCAGGTCGCCGTAGTCGATCAGATAGCCCTTCGCCGGATCGACGAGGCCATCCACGATCACCTCGACCTTGAACGAGTGGCCGTGCAGCCGACGGCACTTGTGGCCGTCGGGGAAGGTCGGCAGCCAGTGGGCCGCCTCGAAGGTGAACGACTTCGCGAGGCGGACCCGGATGGGAACGCCCGGCGTCGTCACTCGCTCGACTCGCTCGCCGCAGTCTCGACGGCGGTCGCCGAGGAGACGTGCTTCAGGCCGCGGCGCTGGTCGCGGAGGCGGCGGCTCTTGCCGACGCGCTCGCGGAGGTAGAAGAGCTTCGCGCGGCGGGCGTCGCCGTGTCGAACCACGTCGATCTTCGCGATGCGGGGGCTGTGCAGCGGGAAGACCCGCTCGACGCCCTCGTTCGCGACGATGCGGCGGACGGTGATCATGTGATTCACCCCGCGGCCTCGCTCCGCGATGAAGACGCCCTGGAACACCTGAACGCGCTCCTTGTCGCCTTCGATGATCCGGTAGTGGACGTCGATCGTGTCGCCGATCGTGAAGCGGGGGAAGGTGCCTGCGGGCTTGAGCTGGTCGGCGACGACGCTCTCGACGGTCAGGGCTCGGTTGGTCACGCTCATGGTCGGCTCTCGAAACGGATGGAGGACGTGGGGTGTTGAAGGAAGCCGCGGGTTCGTTCCGGCGGCGACAAGGATCAGCCGGTCGCTCCGAGCAGATCGGGGCGGCGGCGGGAGGTGCGTTCAAGACGCTGCGCGTCGCGCCACTGCGCGATCGCGGCGTGATCGCCCCCGAGGAGCACCTCGGGAACGACGCG
>JBMTTG010000082.1:0-10944 GCA_049449095.1 Phycisphaerales bacterium
GGCGGGGTCGGGGGGGGCCGGCGGGGCCCGGTGGGGCGGGCTTGTGGGATGGATTCGCCCCGCGAACCAGCGCGGGAGCGGGCACCCTCGCTCGTACCGCGGCGCCGTCGATCGCCGCCTGACGCCCGCTGCCGCCGAGGCCCGCGGATCAAGCCCCGACGCCGCGTCGCCCGATAACGGCGGTTCGCGGCGGTCTCCGTTCGAGCGGCGTGCCGGCTCGCGGCCGCGCCCCCTTAGGCCACACCAACCGCATGCAACCACGCCGATCGTTCCGCCACAGTCTGCTCGGCCGCATGGTCCTCGTCGGGATCCTGCCGGCGGCGGCGGTCTTCGGGTTCACCGTCGCCTTCTCCGGCAACCGCGCGTTCGTGCAGCTCGAGGAGGATCGCACGATGCTGCTGCTCGAAGCGGCGGAAGCGGCGTCGATGACGATCGATGCGCAGAACGCGCGGCTCGTCGCGATCGGCCGCACGGTGGCCGACGCCGCGGCGGGCGGGCTCTTCGGGAAGCGGCTCGAGTCGGTCGCGTTCCTTCGCGAGGTGCTCGCGTCGAATCCGCAGATCGCGGGCCTCTGCTACGGCTACGAGCCGAACGCCGACGGGCAGGACGCCGCCTGGGTCGGCGATGCGAGGCTCGAGGGCGCGATCGACGGCACGGGGCGCTTCATTCCCTACTGGAAGCGCGATCCGGCGATGCCCGATCGGCTGAGCGTCGAGCTGCTCGTCGACATCGACGATCCGAATACCGAGTGGTACGTCGAGCCGAAGCGGCTCGCCGAGAGCGGACGTCGCGAGCCCTACGTCACAGCGCCCTACGACTACGTCGGCGTGCAGATGGTCTCGATGATGGGCCAGCTGTTCATCGAGGGCGAGTTCAAGGGCGTGGTTGGCATCGACTTCAGCCTCGAGAGCGTCGATGCGGTGCTCATGGACGCGGTGTCGAAGGTCGACGCCGACGCGTTCCTGCTCTCGCGCGGGGTCTTCGTCGCCGCCACCACCGACGAGCGGATCGCCGCGACGCGACGCGAGGCGGAAGGCCTGCAGATCCGCGCGGCGGCGGACACGCCCTTCGCGGCGCTCTTCGCGAAGTTCGAGCGGGATCGCCGCGAGTCGTTCACCGCGATCGAGGTCGACCCGGTGCTCGGCGAGACGTGCTACTACGCGGTCACGCGGGTGCCGACCGGCGACTGGCTGATGGTGGTCCGTCTGCCGCGCTCTACGCTGCTCGCGCCGGTGTTCGCCATGGCGACCACGAACGCGATCGTCGCGTTCATCGGATTTGCGATCCTCATCGGGCTGCTGGTCCGCATGTCGAGCTCGCTCAGCCGACGCATCGGCGCCACGCTCGGTTCGGTCGAGCGCATCGCGGCGGGCGATCTGGCCACGAGGGTGCAGGCCGGCGACGACCGCGACGAGGCGGGGGATCTCTCGCGCGGGGTCGGGGCGATGGGCGAGCGACTTCGCGAACTGGTCGGTCGCGTCCGCGAGTCGGCGGTCCGGCTGCAGACGACGAGCGACGAGGTCGCCGCGGGCGGGCGCGACCAGGCCGCGGCGGCGGCGACGTTCGGGTCCTCCGTCGTCGAGATCGCGGCGGCGCGCCGGCAGATCGCCGCGCCCGCGGAGGAACTGCGCTCGATGATGGAAGCCGTCGATGGTGCGGCGTCCGACACCGCATCGATGGCCGACGAGGGACGACGCGACCTGCAGTCGATGGAGGACTCGATGCGGAGCCTCGAGCAGGGGACGTCGTCGGTCTCCTCGCGGCTCGCGGCGATCGACGAGAAGGCCACCGGCATCGGCGCGGTCGTGACCACGATCACCAAGGTCGCGGATCAGACCAACCTGCTCTCGGTGAACGCGGCGATCGAGGCGGAGAAGGCCGGGCAGTTCGGCGTGGGCTTCATGGTGGTCGCCCGGGAGATCCGCCGGCTCGCCGATCAGACCGCCGAGGCGACCCTCGACATCGAGCGCATGGTGCGGCAGATGCAGGAGGCGGTCGCGGCGGGCGTGGGCGAGATGAAGCGATTCGACGAGCGGGTGCGGTCGGGCGTGGCGGAGGCGTCGCGGCTCGCGAGCCAGATGACGCGGATGATCGAGCGGGTCAACGAGGGCAGCGGCCAGGTCTCGCAGGTCCGCGAGGGCATGCAGAGCCAGGCGCAGGGCGCCATGCAGATCACGCAGTCGATCTCGAGCCTCGAGCAGGGCGCGACGTCGGTGGGGGCGAGCGCCAAGGAGTTCAGCGACGCCGCGGTCGATCTGCAGCGGGCGCTGCGGACGCTTCGCGATGCGGTGGAGATGTTCCGGGTGGACGGGGACGAGCGCGGAGCCTGAGACGCTCCCGCTTGCGTCCGGGCGTGAGATAGAGGAATGTCGGAGGCTTGGAGGGTTGAAGCGGTCGGGCGATCATTTCCGGAGGCACACATGAAGCAGTACTGGGTCGCGGGCGATGACGGAACCACGCACGGTCCGATCTCTCTCAGCGAGTTGCTCGCGAACATCGAGGGTGGGCAGTGGCCGCTCAACACGCTCATCTGCGAAGTCGGCGGCGAAGTGTGGGTCGAGGCATCGACCCTGAGTCAGGCCGAGCAGGCTCACGGAGACAACAAGGCGACGGGATTCGTGGACCTGCGCGAGTCGCGGGGGCTCGACCTGCTGAGTTGGGCGACCTATCCGTCGCGACTGGCATCCCACGTGGTGATGCTGGGGCGCAGAGTTCTCTCCGATCGGATCGCCGAAGCGATCTCGAGGTCGATGGGTTGGTTCGGCCTCGCGTCGATCGCCGTCGGTGGCGTGGCCGCACTTCTCTTCACGCTGGCTTACGGCTTCCGCGAGAGGTTCTGGTCGATCTTCGCCTGGATTCCCGTCGTGGTCGTGATCGTGTGCCTGCTGCAGTTCGTCGCCGAACGCTTCACGCGCGAGTGCGACGACGCCGTCAGGAAGGCCCGGCATCGTTACAGCCGTGACGGAGTCTTCGATGTGCTGGGAGTCTCCTTGATCGGACTCGGCACGCTCATCGTGGTGCAGGTGGTGCGCGAGTTGGTCGACGAGCCCCGTTCGGCGGAGGACCTGATCCCGTTGGCGATCGTCGGCTTGCTGCTGCTGCTGATCGGTTCGAACTACCTGCACCCCGGAAGGCTTGGGCTCGACCACGTGGAGTCGACCTCGCTGGGGGAGGATGGCCTGGCCTTCCTGGCCGGCATGCTGAAGTCGTTCATGCTGCTTACGCGGATCCTGATGGGACTGTGCTGCGGCGTCGGCATGATCCTCATGGTGCTCGGATCGCTGCTCCATCTCTTCGATGGAGATGACGCCCGAGGGATCGGGTGGTTCGCCATCGGGACCTTCACGCTGGGGTACGGCGCCCTGCTTCCATTCGCCACGTATCTGGTGGCGATGCTCGCGTTCATCCCGATCGACTTGCTCTCGAAGCTGTTGAGCCGTGAGCGTGACGAGGCGTAGGAGCCGAGGCCTGGACGGAACGTGTCACCGTCTGGCGCTGGCGCTTCGTTGGATCCCGGCAGCGGGTCTCGTCACACCGCGCACGCGACGACCGCTTCGCGAAGCGCCGCCGCCTTGTCGCCTCGCGGCATGAACTCGTGCGCGAGCCAGCCCTGGAAGCCCGAGTCGGCGATCGCCTTCGCGATCGCGGGGTAGTAGAGCTCCTGGGTCTGATCGAGGTTGCTGCGGCCGGGATTGCCGGCCGAGTGGTAGTGGGCGATCGCCTTGCCGTGCTTCCCGATCGTGCGGATGACGTCGCCCTCCATCACCTGCATGTGATAGATGTCGTAGAGCAGGCGGAAGTTGTCGGACTCCACGTCATCGACGAGCGCCGCGCCCCACTCGGTCCGGTCGCACATGTAGTCGCGATGGTCGACCTTCGAGTTGAGGAGCTCCATCACGAGCATCACGCCGAGGCTCTCCGCGAGCGGGGCGATGCGCTTCAGCCCCGTGGCGCAGTTGCGGCGGCCTTCCGCGTCGCTCATGCCGAAGCGGTTGCCCGAGAAGACGATCATGTTGGGAATGCCCGCCGCGGCGACGAGCGGGAGCAGCCGCTCGCTCTCCGCGACGAGGCGATCGTGGTTCTCGATTCGATTGAAGCCTTGCGGGATCGTCGAAGGGCCGTTGGCGGTGGTGCAGATCATGCCGAAGCGGGTCGGCGTCTCCCACTCGTGCTCGGAGAGCAGGTCGATGCCGGCGACGCCCTGGGCCTTCGCCATCACGCAGAGGTCCTCGAGGCTCATGCCGCCGAAGCACCAGCGGCAGACCGAGTGCCGGAGCCGTCCCGTCGCCGGCGGCGAGGTCGAGTCGCTGCCAGCCGGGACCGATTGGGCGGATGTGGTTCCGGCGGCAAGCAAGGCAGGGGAGGCGAGGGCGGCGGTGCGGAGGAAGTCTCGGCGTTCCATAGTTAGGCAAGAGACTACCCGGAGCCGTGCGAAGTTCGGAGCGATCCGCGAAGCCGAGGCGGAATCGCCGACGGGAAGGAGTGGAGCAGGCAAGGGACGGCGGCGCTCGGACTAAAGACCCACACGAGCTGTGGATCCGGCGACGCGCTCCACTCAGCGTCGAGGCCGCGACCACGCGCGATCGTCGGCGTCGCGTCCTTCCGGCTTGATGGTCGGATCAAGTGGCGACTCGGACTTCTGCTCGATCGAACTCGACCCCGGCGACTTGAGGCCGATCGGCATGAGCGCGATGGGCCGCGCGAACTCGTCGTGGCCCGTGTCGCCCGCGGTCGCCTCTGCATCGCTGTGCCCGTGCCATCCGCGAACGCCCAGCGGCGTGCAGCCCCACTTGGCGATACGACCGGACGGGATGTCGCCCGCGGTGGTGAAGGAGCCGCCCGCGAAGAGCGCCGGACCGGTGCCGTTGTCGAAGGCGGTCAAGGCAAGCACGCTGCTGCTCATCCCGCTGCCGAGCGGCGTCCACTCGGCGCCATCCCACTTGGCGATACGGTCGGCCTCGACGCCGCCCGCGGTGGTGAAGTTGCCCCCTGCGTACAGCGCCGGCCCAGTGCCGTCGTCGAAGACGGTCAGCGTCCGCACCGAGTCGTTCATCCCGCTTCCAAGCGGCGTCCACTCGGCACCATCCCACTTGGCGATGCGGTTCGCTTCGACGCCGCCCGCGGTGGTGAATGATCCTCCCGCGTAGAGCGCCGGCCCAGTGCCGTCGTCGAAGACGGCCAGGGCCAACACGCTATTGCTCATCCCGCTGCCGACCGGCGACCATCCCGATCCATCCCACTTGGCGATGCGGCCGGACGGGGTGCTGCCCGCGGCGGAGAAGTTGCCCCCTGCGTAGAGCGCGGGCCCGGTGCCGTCGTCGAAGACGGTCAGGGCGTACACCGAGCCATTCACGCCACTCCCGAGCGGTGACCACGCTTCCTCATCCCACTTGGCGATGCGGTTGGCTTCGACGCCGCCCGCAGTCGTGAAGTCGCCGCCCGCGTAGAGCGCCGGCCCGGTGCCGTCGTCGAAGACGGTCAGCGCCCACACCGTGGTGTTCATCCCGCTGCCGAGCGGGGTCCACGCGCCGCCATCCCACTTGGCGATGCGGTTGGCTTCGATGCCGCCCGCGGTGGTGAATGAGCCACCCGCGAAGAGCGCCGGCCCGGTGCCATCGTCGAAGACGGTCAGCGTCGACACCGTACTGTTCATCCCGCTGCTGAGCGGCGTCCACTCGGAGCCATCCCACGTGGCGATGCGGTTGGATGAGATGCCGCCCGCGGTACCAAACAAGCCGCCCGCGTAGAGCGCCGGTCCGGTGCCGTCATCGAAGACGGTCAGCGCGAATGCGCTGCCGTTCAAACCCAACTCGATCGCGTCCTCGATCTCGACGCCACCACCCACCTCGAACCACGCCTCGCCATCCCACGCGGCCACGCCCTGCACCGGCTGCCCACCCGCGGTCAGGAACGGCCCTCCCGCGTAGATCTTCGTGCCGCTGCCATCGTCGAACTCCTCCCACGCGAAGACCAGGGGGTACGGGGGGGGCAGTGGATTGGCCGGAATACCGAGGCCACCGGAGAGATCGACGAAGCCATCCTGCGACCACCCGATGCCGCCGCACTTTCCGCCGCCGACGAGCAATTCCGGGAAGCCGGGCGCGGACGGCGCGTAGACCGAGGCGATACTCCAGCAGCCGCCAACCAACGGCTCGGTGCAGGCGTTGCAGTACGAGCCTTCGTCGAAGCCGCAGGCCCCGATCGCCGACCACGACTTGCCGTTCCAGCGCTGGAGGTTGCAAGAGGAACCCCCGAAACCCCCTCCCGCAACCAACTCCGGCCCCTCGGGACCCGCGACGGTGGCCAAGCCCCATACCGCACCCATCTGCTCCGGTCCGGAGCCCACCGCCGCCCACGCGGTCCCGTTCCATCTCGCCACGCGATTCGCTGGCGAATCGCCGGCGGTGGTGAAGTTGCCTCCGGCGTAGAGCGCGGGCCCGGTGCCATCGTCGAAGACGGTTAGCGCAAGCACCACGTACGAACTGGCACCGCTCAGTCCACTTCCGAGCGGTATCCACTCGGCGCCATCCCACTTGGCGATGCGATTGGCTTCGATCCCGCCCGCAGTCGTGAAGTCGCCGCCCGCGTAGAGCGCCGGCCCGGTGCCGTCGTCGAAGACGGTCAGCGTCCACACCGTGTCGTTCATCGCGCTGCCGAGCGGTACCCACTCTGCGCCATCCCACTTGGCGATGTGATTCGCCTCGACGCCGCCAGCGGTGGTGAACCGACCGCCGGCGTAGAGCGCCGGCCCGGTGCCGTCATCGAAGATGGCGAGCGCATCCACCGGCCCATCCAGACCGCTTCCCAACGCGGTCCACGCGGTGCCATCCCACTTGGCGATGTTGGCGGCTGCGACGCCGCCAGCGCGATCGAACCACCCGCCGGCGTACAGCGCGTTGCCGCGGCCGTCGTTGAATGTCTCGAGTGCGTAGACCCCGGTGCCCCAGTACTGAGCCGGTGCCTGCTCGAACCCCGGCTGCCACGCGAACTCGGTGGGGCACCCGACGAACGGACACTCGCCCCACGCACCAAGCACCAGCGTGAGATCGGCCGCGTCGATGGCCCCGTCGCCGTTGATGTCGGCGGGGGGGAAGAGCGCCGGCGGCTCGCCCCAGAACGCCAGCACGACACCCAGATCGACTCCATCGACCAAGGTGTCGCCATTGACGTCGGCCGGACAATCTCCAGCATGGCCAGCGCCGCTGGCGGCGAGGCCAAGCACGGCACCGACGATCGGGGCCAGCCCGAAGGGCACGCGCGATCGGCAGTTCGGGCGAACGGGTGGGCAGGGGGTCGGCAGAGCAGCCATGACGGAGCCCTTGGAGGTGGGGTGCAAACTACGTCCGCGCAAGGTCTACGCAACAAGGCAAACGCAGGATCCTGCACGGACCAGTGGAATCTTGCGCGACGGCGGTTGCCCGATGGGCATGGGACGCCGCGACGCCGATCGCTCCTCGCCCGTCTTGACAAGACCCTGCCGAGCGATCCCTGTCGAGACGCCTGCGCCAACCTCTCGATGGCACCCAAGCATCGTTTCGGCCTCGCCGAGCCTGCCGATCACCGACTCCAGGGTGGTCTTGAATCCGTCCAGGCCGTCTCGTCCGACTGGCGTGCGGGTCGGGCGACGTCGCCGCAAGTTCGCCGCGCGATGCGCGAGCGTCGGCCTCGCCGGTCAGGGCTCGTTCCAGATCCGATCCCACACGCCGCGCACACGATCCATGTTCATGGTCGCCGGCAGCCGTCGCGATTCGATCGGATGCCAGTGCGGATTGCCGCGCGTCGCGATCGCGTGTCGGAACACGTAGTCGGGCTCCTGCCCCATCCGCAGGTCGCTCATCACCAGTTCATCGCCGACGATCGCGGTGGAGACGAAGCCATTGGCGAACCAGGTCAGCCGCTCGGCGGACGGCAGCCCTTCCTGTGCGTCGATTGCCGCGCGATCCCACGGCACGAGCATGAAGTCGATCGGTCCGTCGTCGGCCACCACCGAATCAAGCCCCTCGAGGTAGCCGTCGTCGTCGAGCACCACCACCCGCCAAAGCAGCGTGTTGAGCGGTGTCGGCGTCAGGAAGACGCGGGCGTCCTCGCGATCGAGGCTGGCCAAGGTCTCGCGTGCATTGCGCATCACCAGATCCCGCGCCGCCCACGACCACCCGAGGTAGGCCGTGCTCAAGGCAAGCCCGGCCGTAAGCATGCGGCCGCTCCATCTCGACGAGGGGGCTGCCAGCACGACGAGCCCCGCGATCAGGAGCGGCAGGGTGTACAGCGGATCGATGATGAAGAGCGTCGCCCACGAGGCCGGCGGCGGGTCGAGCGGCCACCACAGCTGCGTGCCGTAGGCGGTGTGGGCATCGAGCAGCGGATGGGTGACGAGCGTCAGCAGGATCGCGACAAACCAGGCGCGGGGCGCTTCGCGCACCGGCGTCCACCACCAACGCAGCAGCAGCCAGATCGCCACCGCCAGCGGCGCCAGCACGAAGAGCGAGTGGCTGAATCCCCGGTGCATCGTGAAGTTCTCGACCGCGCCGCCGTAGTCGACGAAGACGTCGAGATCCGGCAGCGTTCCGAGCATCGCCCCGACGACGAGCGCCTTGCGTCGCTGCGTCGGCGGGACGCAGGCGGCGGCGACGCACGCGCCAAGGGCGATCTGGGTGAGAGAGTCCATCGGGGCAAGCGAATCGTGTGGAGCAGGGGAGGCGAGCGAAGTCGCGATCGTAGGAGCCGCCGACGGCTGCCCCGCGACCCTTGCAACACGGTCTTGGCGATCACGTCGCCCTGGGGCGACGCCAGCACGACGCCCGAACAAGGCGACGACGACACGTGAGACACACGGGACGAGCTTGCGACGATGCCGCGGGTTGACGCGTCGGTGTGACCGTCCAACGACCGACGCCGATCGCGCGTGGGCCGTGCGTTCGACCGGGGTCTTGGCACGCCCCAAGCAGGTCTCGAACCGGCCGCCGCGCGAAGCGCGCCGCGGCTCAGAACGCGGCTACTTGTCCTCCTCGACGATGCCCATCCCGCTTCGGTTCGGCGATGCCGGTCGCGCGGGCTTCGCGTAGGGCGTGCGGCCGATCTGCTCGAGCACCAGTTCGACCGCCTTCTCGAGCTGCGGGTCGCCGCCGTCCATCATGAGCGCCGGATCGTCGATCACCTCGACGTCCGGATCGACGCCGTGGCCCTCGATGCCCCACGTGCCATCGGTCTCGTAGAAGCCGAAGGTCGGCACCGCGGTGTAGCCGCCGTCGATGAGCGTGGGGTTGCCGCTGATGCCGACAAGCCCGCCCCAGGTGCGGGTGCCGACGAGCGGGCCGAGGCCAGCCCGCTTGAAGAGCCACGGGAACATGTCGCCGCCCGAGCCGGCGAGGCCGTTGATGAGCATCGCCTTCGCGCCCTGATGGCCGTCGGGCGGCCAGGTCCAGTCCTGCCCGTCGCGACGCGCCCAGTAGTTGGTCACCGGGCGATTCAGGAGTTCGATGAAGCGGGTCGGAATCTGGCCGCCGCCGTTCCATCGCTCGTCGATCACGAGGCCGGGCAGGTGCGCCTGACCATGGAACTGCCGCACGAGATCGGTCTGGCCGTCGACGCCGGTGTTCGGCACGTAGATGTAGCCGACCTTGCCGTCGGAGAGTTCGAGCACCCGCTGCCGCAGCTGCTCGATCCAGCCCCGATAGCGGAGCGCCGACTCGTCGCCGAGCAGCGTGATCGGCACCTGCCGCGCGTCGTCGCCCATCGTTGCGCGATCCGAGAGCGTGAGCACCACCGTCTTGCCGGCGAGGCCTTGGAACGCCGCCCACGGGGCTTGATCGAGATCGATCGGCACGCCGTTCACCGCGAGCAGGAAGTCGCCTTCCTTCGCGTCGAGGCCCGGCGCCGCGAGCGGGCTGCGGGCGTCGGTGTCGAAGTCGGCGCCGCCGAGGATCTTCGCGAGGCGAAGTCCGCGGACGCCCTCGCCGTCGGGCACGATCTCGAACTCGGCCCCGAGCATGCCGGTCGAGAGGCTCGGTGCGTCCTCGCCGTCGCCGCCCCAGTAGTAGGCGTGGCCGACGTTCAGCTCGCCGATCATCTCCCCGATGATGTAGGAGACGTCCTCGCGGCTCGTCGCGCTGTCGACCATCGGCAGGTACTGCGCGAGCACGCCGTCCCAGTCGACGCCGTGCAGCGTCGGCTCGTAGAACCAGTCGCGCTGGATGCGCCACGCGTCGCGCACGAGCTGCCGCCACTCCTCGCGCGGCGCGATCTCGACGAGCATCGGGCTCTTGACGACCGGCTTGCCGCTCGCGTTCGCGGTGGCAGGCGCGATCGACGCGCCGCCGCCGGTCGGCACCATGATCTTCGAGCCCTCGGCGGAGATCGAGAAGCCGCCACCCGGCATCACGTTCTTCTCGCCGCCCTCGGCGTCGGCTGGATCGAACAGCTTGATGCCGCCGTTGGGGCCGCGACGCACGTAGAGCAGCTGGCCCTTGTCGTTGACCTCGAGGTTGCCGAGGTTGCCCGCCGCGATCGGCAGCTGCACCGCGCGGGCCTCGAAGCCCTCGAACTCGATCTCGACATGCTCGGCGGGCTTCGAGTCTTCCGCGTCGCCACCTCCGGCGCCGCCGCGGCTGCCGGAGATCTTCGAGGCGCTGCCGTCGGGACCGGTGCCGGTGCCCGAGACCGAGTCGCCGTCGATCACGAGTTCGGCCGAGCCGCTCGAGCCGTCGGGCATGGTGATGGTGAGCATGAGCTTGCCGCTCGCCGTGTCGAAGGTGCCGGCCACGGTGCCGCCCACGCCCATGGCGGGAATGCTGAAGGAACCGCGAACAGTGCGTCCGTCCTCCTCGACGCTCAGATCGATCGTCATCTCGATCGCCGGCAGGCCGTCGATCGCGACGGTGCAGTTCCAGCGGCCCGCGGCGGGCGAGGCCGGCTCCGCATCCGGCGCTTCGCCGTCGTCGCCGTTCT
>JBMTTG010000083.1:0-10841 GCA_049449095.1 Phycisphaerales bacterium
TGGGATGCGATCCGTCAGGAGCTCTTCGGCGCCAACTTCCTCGACGAGGCGATGCTCGGGCTCGTGCCGCCGTCGTGGGCGGTGGCGGATCTCGGATGCGGCACCGGCGAGATCGCCGCACGTCTCGCGATGCAGGTTCGGCGCGTGATCGCCGTCGATCGCGAGGCGTCCATGATCGAGGCGGCGCGGGCGAGGCTCGAGTCCTGCGACTCCGCCGAGGTCAGAGCCGGCGACCTGCTCGATCTGCCGATCGAGGATCGCGAACTCGATGCGGCGGTGATCTCGCTCGTGCTGCATCACCTCCCGGAGCCGCAGTTGGCGATCGCGGAGGCGGCGCGCACCCTGCGTCCCGGCGGCGTGCTGCTCGTGATCGACATGGTCGCGCACGATCGCGAGGCGTACCTCGCCGCGATGGGCCATGTGCATCCGGGCTTCGACGAGCCGACGGTTCGGGGATGGGCGGTGGCGTCCGGACTTCGACTCGCGGCGTATCGCCGATTGCGCCCCGATCTTGCCGGACGCGGACCCGGCCTGTTCGCGGCCACGATGGTTGGATAGGAGGAGGAGAAGAGGAGAGGAGGAGAAGAGGAGACGGAAGCCGCGCGTCGGTAGCATCCGCCACCTTCATGGCAGGGACGCCGCCAAACACCGACAGCGCCAACCCTCCGGCGGTTCGCTCCGCGACACTGCGTCGCGACCTTCGGCTGCTCAACGCCGACGCCTTCGCGTGGGCGGTGATGACGGGGTGCGGCGAGGCCTACTTCGTCGCCTTCGGACTCGCGTCGGGGCTTGGCGAGGTCGCCTCGGGGCTGCTGGCCACGGTGCCGCTCCTCATCGGCGCCGCCGTGCAGATGGTCTCCCCCTGGGGCATTCGACGATGCGGGAGCCTTCGCACCTGGATCGCTTCCAACGCGGGCATTCAGGCGCTCTCGCTGCTGCCGCTCGTGGTGATGGCGGAGGTGGAGACGGTGCCCGCCTGGGCGATCTTCACGCTCGCGTCGATCTACTGGGCGGCCGGCCTCGCGACGGCTCCAGCCTGGAACACCTGGGTCACCACCCTCGTGCCTCGCACCATGCGGGCCCGCTTCTTCGCGATGCGTTCGAGGCTCGCCCAGGTCGGGCTGATCGTGGGTCTGGCGATCGCCGCAGGGCTGCTGCAATGGGGGCGAGGCGGCGGGTTCGAGTTGCAGGCGTTCGGCCTCGTCTTCCTCGTCGCGTTCCTCGCCCGTCTCGTCTCCTCGGTGCTGCTCTACCGGCACAGCGATGCGCCGTCGGGATTCATCGACCGCATCGAGCCGATCTCCCGGCGGGCGCTCGCGCCCTTCCTCGCGGAAGGCAAGGGAAGGCTCGTCCTGCTCTACATGCTCGCGGTCACCATGAGCGTTCAGGTCTCGGGGCCGTTCTTCACCGCATACATCCTCGAGCACCTTCGGTTCAGCTACCTCGAGCTGATGGGGATCAACGCCTGCACGGTGCTCTCCAAGGTCGCGTTCCTGCCGCTCATCGGCCGCTTCGCGAAGGAGCAGGGGCCGGGCCGGCTGCTCTGGATCGGCGGGCTCGCGATCACGCCGGCGGCGACGCTCTGGCTCGTCTCGGAGAACTTCTGGTACCTGCTCGCGCTGCAGCTCGCGGTCGGCGTCGGCTGGGCGTGCTGGGAGATGGCGACGTTCCTGCTCGTCTTCGACACGATCCCCGAGAGCCATCGCACCCCGGTGCTGACGCTGTTCAACCTCGCCAATGCGCTGGCGATCGTCGGCGGTTCGGTGATCGGCGCGGTGATCCTGCGCTTCACCGGGGTCGGCGCGTGGGGCTACGCGGTGCTCTTCGGGGCGACGGGCGCGATGCGTCTCGTGACGCTCTTCATGCTCGCAGCGATCGCGCCGATCGGGCTGCGCGAGCGCTTCAAGGGACGGCTGCTCGGGCTGCGCACGATCTCGGTGCGGCCGGGGGCGTCCTCGATCGATCTTCCGCTCGTCGAGGGCGACGACGCGTTCGAGGAGTTGGATGAATCGGAGCCGGCTTCCCAACGCGAAGCGGCGGACGCCTCGGAGAAGCGTCCGCCGCCATGATTCGCGCCGGGGGATGCCGCGAACGCGGCGAGCGTCGGCTCAGAGGTTCCCGCGCTTCTCCTGCTCGATCTCGAGCGCCTCGAAGAGGGCCTTGAAGTTGCCCTTGCCGAAGCTCTGGCTGCCGCGACGGCAGATGATCTCGAAGAAGAGCGTCGGGCGATCCTGCAGGGGCTTGGTGAAGAGCTGCAGGAGATAGCCCTCGTCGTCGGCGTCGACGAGGATGCCGAGGTCGCGGACCTTCTGATGGTCCTCCTTGACCGGCTCGTGCCCGTGCTCGCGAAGCACGCGGTCGACGCGATCCCAGACGATCTCGTAGTAGGTGTCGGGCAGGGCGAGGAAGTCGACGCCACGCCGCCGGAGTTCGGCGACGGAGTGCAGCTCGTCGTCGGTGCGAAGCGCCAGATGCTGCACGCCGGGAGTCATGGCGTGCCACTCGAGGTACTCCTGGATCTGGCTCTTCTTCTTGCCTTCGGCCGGCTCGTTGATCGGCATCTTGATGAGGTGGTTGCCGGAGGCCATCACCTTGCTCATGAGCGCCGAGTACTCGGTCGAGATGTCCTTGTCGTCGAAGTGCTTGAACATCGCGAAGCCGAGCACCTGCTCGTACCACTTCACCCAGTGGTTCATTCGGCCCTCCTCGACGTTGCCCACGCAGTGGTCGACGTACTTGAGGCCGCAGGGGTGCTTGAGATTGAAGTCGTTGAGGGCGTAGGACTCGACCTTGCGGAAGCCCGGCGCGAACGTGCCGCCCTGCTTGACCTGCGGAAGCCCGTAGCCGCCGGTGCGGCTCACGAAGGAGTGCACCACGCGGCCGTAGGTCTGGATGCCCGCCATGGTGACGGTGCCGGTCGCGTCGGTGAAGGTGATCGGCTCGTAGGCGCTCTCGCCGCCGTTGCGGATCGCCTGCTCGTAGGCCTTCTCCGCGTCGAAGACGGTGAGGGCGATGTCCTTGACGCCGTCGCCGTACTTGGCGATCTCCTGCGTGGCGGGATGCTCGGGAGTCAACGGCGTCTCGAGCAGGATCCGGATGTTGCCCTGGGTGAGCAGGTAGCTCGCGGCGGTCCGGCTGCCGGTGGTGAGGTCCTGGACCTGAGCCACCTGGAAGCCGAACGCGGAGGCGTAGAAGAACGCCGCCTGCTTGGCGTTCCCGACGTAGAAGCGGACGTGGTCGACGTCGATCAGCTGGAGCGGGTCGGTCGAAGGGTTTGGATCGGTGGCGGAGTTGGGGGAGAGCGTGGTCATGGTCGACTCCGGGATCGGGGGCCGCGATTCGGACGGCGGCAGGTCGGAAACACGAACCGCCGGCGAGCAGAGCCGCCGACGGCTGGCGAATGATAGGTCGAGCGTCCGCGGGAATGAAGGCGGCGCGGTTCGAGGGGGCGTTCGTCGTTCGACCGACGACATGAGCGATCACGATGGTCGCGGATCGGGGCTGCCCGGCGATCCACGCCCCGGAGTCGGTGGTGTCTTCGGCTCGGGGCGTGCTTCGTCGAGTCGCCCGACGATCCTGATCGGCGAGCCTTCTCCGACGGCCCGCGAACGCCTCCGCGAGTCCTCGGTCGTGACGCGGCGGATGCCGCCTTGATCCGGTTCTTCGCGTGGCGCGTTACAACTATGGGCGACTCGCCGACCTCACGCCTCCGGAGTGCAAACCATGCTTCCCCATCGCGGCACGACCGTCCTCGTCATGGGCATCCTCAGCCTGGTGATCTGCGCGCCGCTCGGCATCGCGGCGTGGATCATGGGCAAGGGCGACCTCGCGAAGATCGATGCAGGCCTGATGGATCCGAGCGGTCGAGGCACGACGCTGGCCGGCATGGTGCTTGGCATCTTCGGGACCGTGCGGCTCGTGCTGCAGGTGATCGGCGGGATCCTGATCGTCGCCGGAATGGTGCTGGTGGCCGGGACGGAAGCCGCGTCGATCGGGGGCTGATCGGCCGGCGTCGTAGTCGAACGGCGAATCGGTTGCGATTTGACGACCGATGCGACTCGATCAGTACCGCAGCACCGACTGCACCTCGACGCCCGGCAGTTGCGCACGGCCCTTCAGGAACTCGAGTTCGATGAGGACGCTCACGCCGAGGACCTCGGCGCCGAGCCCCTTCACGAGTTCGTGGCAGGCCTTCATGGTGCCGCCGGTCGCGAGCAGGTCGTCGACGATCACGACCTTCTCGCCGTGCGAGAGCGCATCGGCGTGCATCTCGAGCGTGTCGGTGCCGTACTCGAGGGCGTAGCTCTCGGATCGCTTCTCTCGCGGCAGCTTGCCGGGCTTGCGGATCGGGATGAACCCGCAGGAGAGCGCCTGCGCGACGGCGATCCCGAAGATGAAGCCACGGCTCTCGGCGCCGACCACGAGATCGGGCTTCTGGCGGCGGAAGGGATTCGCCATCAGTTCGACCGCGAGGGCGAGCCCCGACGGATCCGCGAGCAGCGGCGTGATGTCCTTGAAGAGGATGCCGGGCTTCGGGAAGTCCGGCACGTCATGGATGAGGGCTTCGAGTCGCTCGTGCAGCACGGAGTCCGTCGGAGGAGCCGAGGGTTGTACCGCGCCCCGACGACGAGATTCCGCGGCGCGAGCACGCGGCGATCCCTATGATCCGCCCGCATGAGCCGCGCGAAGCCAGGCGTCTCCGCCCTCGAGATCGTCGAACCGGTCGGCAAGCGGGTCCTCATCCGCAAGGACGAGGACCGCAAGGTCACCAAGGTCGGCATCCACCTCCCGGACAAGATGGAGATTCCGACGCTGACCGGCCGCATCGTCGCGGTCAGCCGTCAGGTCGAGCGGGACGAGGACTACCCGGTCAAGCAGTACGACAAGGTGCTCTTCAACCCGCGGCACGCGATTCCGGTCGACTTCGAGGGCGACAATCGCCTCTTCGTGGTGCCGGTCGAGGATGTCGTCGCGGTCTTCCGGCGCGACACGGACGCGTGAGCGAGGCGTGCGAATCGCATCCGGCGATGCCCGCCCGGCTGGTGCATCCGGCGACGGGACCGTTGCGAGGTGTGGTCGAACTGCCGGGCTCGAAGAGCCTCACGCAGCGGGCGATGGTGCTTGCAGCATTGGCTCGAGGTCGATCCACGATCTCGAACGCGCTCGAGGCCGACGATCCGCGGCATCTCGCGACGGCGCTCGAGAGCCTGGGAGTCTCGATCGAGCGGCGAGCGGGGGGCACGCTCGCCATCGACGGCACCGGCGGAGTCTTCGATGGTGGCGTGACGATCGATCTCGGAGAAGGCGCGACCGGCGCTCGATTCGGCTTGGCGCTCGCCTGCCTTGCCGCGGCACCGGTCGTCGTCGATGGAGGACGCCGTTTGCGGGAACGGCCGATGGAGGAAGGGATCGCGATGCTGCGATCGCTCGGCGCGTCGATGCGCGAACTCGCCGCGCCGGGACGGCTTCCGATCGAGGTGCAGGGGGGCGGACTTCGGGGAGGCTCGGTCGCCGTCGGACGCACGGCCTCGAGCCAGTTCCTGGCGGCGCTGCTCCTCGCAGCGCCGGCCATGCAGCAGGGCCTCGATCTGCGTCTTGAGCTGGCGTTGGGCGACGCGCCGACCAGCGCGAGCTATCTCTGGCTGACCATCAAGGCGCTCCGCGAGGCCGGCGTCTCGGTCGAACTCGATCGCGAAGTGCCTCGCATCGAGGATGGCTCGCCCGGACCGACGCACATCCGCATCGAGCCGCAGCCGATTCCGCCTCGCGCCTGGGCCATCGAGCCAGACGCCTCAACGGCGATCTTCTTCGCGGTTTCGGCGGCGATGGTGCCGGGCTCGGCGATCGAACTCGCTGGGCTTCCTCTCGAATCGAGCCAGCCCGATGCAGAGGCCATTCGCGCGTTGCGTCGATTCGGGGTGCCGGTCGATGAGGGCGAGCGCGGCGTGGCGATTCACGCTCCCGAGCAACTCCTCGGCGCGGAGCTCGATGCGTCGAACTTCCCCGACGCCGTGCCGGCCCTCGCGGTGCTCGCGAGCCGCGCGGAGTCGCCGACCCTGATCCGCGGCCTCGAGACGCTTCGGATCAAGGAGAGCGACCGCATCGAGGCGATTGCGGAGAACCTTCGACGGGCCGGCGTTCTCGTCGACCCCGGACCCGATTCGCTCCGGATCGACCCGCGGGGGGCCAGCCCCGCCATGCCGTGCCTGATCGATTCGTTCCGGGACCATCGGATCGCGATGGCCTTCGCGACGCTCGGGCTCGCGCGGCCCGGCATCGCGATCACGGAACCCGAGGTGGTGGGAAAGAGCGATCCGGGCTTCTGGCAGCGGCTCGACCTCTTGGCCGGCGGGGCAGCGTCGTGAATCGGCACGATCCGGCCCCGCTCGAGCGGTCGGTGGAAACAACCCGCCGAACCTCCGATACTCCCGGAATGCCCCCGTTTCGGACCTTCGCCCGGCGGATGCTCCGCTACCGCCTCGCGGTGTTCGGTGCCGTCTGCTTCGCCTTCGTCTCGGCGGGCGGGCTCGGTGCGGGGCTCGTCTCGCTCGGGCCGTTGCTCGAGATCATCCTCGAGGGCCGAGACGGGGCGACGCTGCGATCGCTCGCCGAGTCGCATGTCGAGTCGGGGACCTTCCCGCCGCTTCCAGCGAGCCTCGTCGAACTGCTTCCGACCGATCCGCTCGCGGGGGTCGCGCTGATCATGGGTGGGCTGCTCGTGCTCACGGTGTTCGGCGCGACGGCGAACTTCCTGCACCAGTACCTCGCCGGCAGCGTGGTGGCGAGGACGATCGCGCGGGTCCGCCTCGACGCGTTCCGCCACGTGATTGCGCTTCCGATGGCCCAGGTCGTCTCGCGCGGGCCGGCGGAGCTCATCAGCCGGATCGTTCGCGACTCGGCGGAACTGCAGATCGGCCTGATGGCGCTGCTTGGCCGATCGGTCGCGCAACTCACCCGCGGGCTCGCCGGGCTCGGGGCCGCGATCTGGTTCGACTGGCGGCTGACCCTGGCGGCATTCCTCGTCGCACCGCCGATCGGGATCGTGATCCGCCAGTTCGGGCGCCGCATTCGCCGCAGCACGCGCGGAGCGTTGCGCTCGCAGGAGGATCTGCTTCGGGCGTGCCATGAATCGGTGCAGGGGCTGCGCGGCGTGAAGACCGCGACCGCGGAGAAGTCCGCCATGCGTCGGTTCAACGCGGCCAACCAACGGCTCCTTCGCGAGGAGCTTCGCATTCGCACGGCGCGGGCGCTCGCAAGCCCGATGGTCGAGGCGCTCTCGGTGGTGGTGCTTGCCGGGCTGGCGATCCTCGCGGCACGCGAGATCCTCGACGGTTCGCTCAAGCTCGAGAGCTTCGTCCTGACCCTCGGCTCGCTGGGAATCGCGGGCGCGTCGTTCAAGCCGCTCACCGCGCTTGCCCACGACATCCAGGCGGCCTCGGCGCCGGCGGAGCGCCTGATCGACGTGCTCTCGATGCCGGCGGAGCATCGCGGAGGCCGCGGGCTTCCGACCCTGCCGCGGCACCGAGTCTCGATCGTCTTCCGCGACGTGCGCTTCCGGTATCCCAACGCCGAGCAGGAGGCGATTGCCGGCGTCGACCTCGAGATCGCGCACGGCGAGCGCGTGGCGATCGTCGGACCGAACGGATGCGGCAAGACCACGCTGGTGAGCATGCTGCCGCGGCTGCTCGAACCGAGCCGTGGCCGCATCGAGATCGACGGCGTCGACATCGCCGGCGTGAGCCTGCGCAGCCTGCGGCGACAGATCGGCGTGGTCACGCAAGAGCCGGTCCTGCTCAAGGGATCGATCCGCGAGAACATCGTCTACGGTCTGGCGGGCGTCGACGAGTCGCAGGTCCGCGAGGCGGCGCGGCTCGCACGGGCCGCGGAGTTCATCGAGCGTCTCCCGCAGCGATACGACACCGAGGTCTCCGAGCAGGGAGCAAGCCTCTCGGGAGGTCAGCGGCAGCGCATCGCGATTGCGCGGGCCATCCTTCGGGATCCGGCGATCCTGCTGCTCGACGAGGCGACGAGCCAGGTCGATGCGGAGAGCGAGGAGCTCATCAACGCGGCGCTCGCGGACTTCTCGGCTGGCCGCACCTCGATCCTGATCGCGCACCGTCTGAGCACGGTGCGCTCCGCGGACCGCATCGTGGTGATGGAGGCGGGCCGCATCCTCGACGACGGCCGCCATGAGGCGCTTCTCGATCGATGCGAGCCGTACGTGCGGCTCGTCCGCACCCAGATGGTGCTCGCATGATCGCGCGGGTGGTCGCGGGCGTCGTTCTCGGCAGCCTGCTCTGCATCCCCGGGGCCGGCTGCGAGCGAGCCCCGGATTCGCCGGTGAGCTCGGCGGACGCCGCTCCGAAGGTCTTCGTGCCGCCGGTGCGGGTGGTCTCGCTGAGTCCGGCGATCACTCGAACGCTTCGCGATCTCGGCGCCGAGGGATGGATCGTCGGCCGCACGCCGTACTGCCGCGGGCTCGGGGACGGCGTTCCGGTGGTGGGGGATCTGCTCGCGATCGATCCCGAGGCGCTGCGGCAGGTCGAACCCGATCTCGTGCTGGTGCAGCCCGCGCACGGCGGCGTGCAGCCGGCGATCGAGTCGCTGGCGACCGCGGATGGATTCGCGGTGGAGTCGTTCCCGATCGACTCCCTCGAGGATCTCGAGGGCATGATCGACGCGTTGCCGCGGATCCTGCTCTCGAAGGCGGGCGACGTCTCGATGGAGGAGACCCGCGCCATGATCGTTGCGCTCGCCGAACTGCGCGAGGCGATGCGCGAGGCGACCTCGCCGCTGCCCGAGCAGATCGCGACTGCGGCAGGACCGATCGTCGTCCTCTTCTCGATCGAGCCGCCGATGGCGTTTGGCGAAGGCACCTTCGTCGACGGGCTGCTCGGACGTCTCGGCGTGCCGAACGCGATCACGGCGCGAGGCTATCCGGAACTCTCGTTCGAGGATCTCGTGCGGCTCGATCCCCGCGGGGTGCTGCTGCTTCGGGAGTCGCCGGTCGGCGCCGCGGAATCGCTGGCGGAACTCGACGCGCTCCCGCTCGCGCAGGCGATGGGGCGGGTGCGGCTCGTGGTCGACGAGGAGGCGCTCGTTCCCGGAAGCGGATGGATCGGCGCTGCCGCGAAGCTCCGCGCCGCGATCGAGTCGATCGCCGCCGGCGAACCGTCCGACGTGGAGGAGCCGAGCCCGTGAGCGGCGTGCGCGTGGCGAGTTCCGGGCGACGCTCCGCGATGATCCTCGCGCTGGTGGCGATCGCGATGGCGATCGCGATGGTTCGGCTCGCGGCGGGGCGCGTCTGGACGGGCGACGGTTGGCGACTCGAGTTCGGCATGCCGGAGTCCGCCGTCGGGGGGTTTCGCCTGAATGCGCTCGCGGTGGCGAGCACGGTCGGCGCGAGCCTCGCGGTCTCGGGTCTCTTTCTGCAAGGGCTTCTGCGCAACCCGCTCGCCTCCCCGTTCGTGCTGGGGCTCTCCTCCGGCGCGACGCTCGGGCTCGCGGTGGCGATGTGGTTGGCGCTCGCCTTCGGCTTCGCGCCCTTCGCCGGTCTGGGATCGGTCGTGCCGGCCTTCGCGGGCGCGATGGGCACGCTCGCGATCGTGTCGCTCGCCGGCCGACGTCGAGGCGGGCTCGATCCGATCACCCTCGTGCTCGCAGGCGTCGTCGTCTCGAGCGTGTGCGGCGCGCTGCTCATGCTCGTCCACCATCTGCTGCCGCCGGGCACCCGTGGCGATCTGATCGCGTGGACGATGGGACGCATCGACGAGCAGCCCGACCCTCGGCTGCTCGCCGGGGCGGCCACGATCCTCGTCGCGACGGTCATGTTGGGCTGGTGGCTGGCGAGATCGCTCGACGTGGCGCTGCTCGGCGACGACGAGGCCCGCTCGGTCGGCCTGGGACTCGGGGCGTGGCGATGGGGACTGCTGATCGGCGCCGGCGTGCTGGCCGCCTCCGCGGTCGCGATCGCGGGACCGATCGCCTTCGTCGGTCTCGTTGCGCCGCATGCGGCCCGCATCCTCGTGGGGCCGGCGCACCGATGGCTGGTGCCGGCAAGTGCGCTGTGCGGCGCGATTCTTCTTGTCGGTGCCGATGTCGCGCGGCAGCCGATCGACCTTGGGGCCGGGCGTCTTCCGATCGGCGTGCTCACGGCGATCCTCGGTGGGCCGGCGTTCCTCTGGCTTCTCCACCGCGGGCGCCTGGAGGGATGGTCGTGATGCGGGACTGCGAGGTCGCCCTGCATGGGGTGGCGGTCGGGTATGCGGGACGGCCGGTCGTCTCGGGGATCTCGGCTCGAGCGGGCGGCGGTCGCCTCACCGCACTCGTCGGCCCCAACGCCGCGGGGAAGTCGACCCTGCTGCGGGCGATCGCCGGTCTCTCGGCGCCGATCGAAGGACGGATCGAGATCGCATGCTGCGGCCGACGCGGCGCCCCGTCGGCATGGTCCGCCCGCGACCGCGCTGCGGCGATCGCGGTGATGCCTCAGCAGATCCGCCTGCCCGCGGGATTCTCCGTCGAAGAGATCGTGGCGATGGGGCGCCATGCGTTGCCGCGCTCGGAGGCTCGGGTTCGCGAGGCCATCGAGCGATTCGGGTTGGCCACGCTCGCCGATCGTGCGGTGCACACGCTCTCGGTGGGACAGCAGCAGCGGGTGGGTCTGGCCCGCGTGGCCGCGCAGCACGAACCGGGCGGTGTGATCGTGCTCGACGAGCCGTTCGCGGCGCTCGACCTGCGGGAGTTGGCGCGGGCGGTCGCGTGGCTTCGGGAGTGCGTCGAGGCGGGGTCGGCTGCGATCTGCAGCCTGCACGATCTCGGGTTCGCGTCGCGGATCGCCGACG
>JBMTTG010000084.1:0-10768 GCA_049449095.1 Phycisphaerales bacterium
CCGCTTGCGATCACGTCCGGTCGCGAGCGGGCTTCTTCTTCGCGGCTGCATCGTCGTGCAGCATGCGGATCGCGGGCGTGTCGAGATCCTCGAACTGGTCGCCCTTGGCGGCCCAGATGAAGGCCGCGACGAAGCCCGCGGCGATCACGAGCGCGAGCGGCAGGATCAGATAGATCAGCTCCATGCGGGCACCTCCCGACGCGACTCGTTCGCTTCGCCTCGAGCAACGGGAACTCGCCTGCTCTCGCTCGACTCCTCCATGTCGCGACCTTCGTCGAAGCGCGGCATGCGCAGGGCGATCGCGGTGACGGTCAGACCCGAGAGCGGCATGATGACCGCCGCCACGAGCGGATTGACGAGCCCAAGCACCGCGAGCGTGCCGCCGGCGAGGTTGTAGGCGAGGCTCACCGCGAAGTTGACATGGATCGTCCGCATCGAGCGGCGTGCGCCGTCGATCAAGGAGAGAAGCGGCGAGAGGCCCGGCTTGGCGAGGCAGACATCCGCCGTCGAGAGCGCCGCCTGCGCGCCATTGCGCACCGCCACGCCGACATCCGCCGACGCCAGCGCCGCGAGGGCGTTCACGCCGTCTCCCACCATCACGACCGGATGGGCGACTTCACCCGAGGGGATTGTCGCGGCCTTCGACTCGGGCGTCGCCTCGCCGACACACTCCTCGCCTTCGATCCCCACCGCCCCGCCAACCGCCTGCGCGATCGCCGCGTGGTCGCCCGAGAGCAGCCGCACCTGCCAGCCTCGATCCCGAAGCGACGAGACGAGCGCCCGGGACTCGCGACGGATCGGATCGCCGATCGCCACCATCGCCCGGACCTCGACGTCGACCCCGGCAATCCCCTCGGACCTTCGCCACTCCTGCCATTTGGCTCACCACTCGCCGCGGCGGTGTCCGATCTTGGACCCTTGCTGCGAGCCGGTCCGGCTCGATGATCGCGCTCCTCGGAAGCCCCTGACGAACCCCCAATGGCCACCACGACTGCACCGCATCCGCTCGCCGGCAATCCGGCGCCCCCCTCGATCCTGATCGATCCGTCCGCGCTGCTCGCGGCGTATCGCGATCGCCGCCCCGATCCGGGCGTGCCCGCGGAGCGCGTCGCGTTCGGAACCAGCGGGCATCGCGGGTCGCCGCTCGCGGGCACCTTCAACGAGCATCACGTGCTCGCGATCGCGCAGGCGATCGCCGAGTACCGCGACGAACAGGGCTTCGACGGCCCGCTCTTCCTCGGACGCGACACCCACGCGGTGAGCCCCCTCGCCGAGGAGACCGCGATCGAAGTGCTCGCCGCCAACGGCGTCGAGGTGGTGATCCAGTCGGGCGCACAGCCCGTGCCGACGCCGGTGGTCAGTTGGCGGATCCTCGTCGAGAACGAGGGGGTCGACGGCGCCGCCGACGGCATCCTGATCACGCCCTCGCACAACCCGCCCGAGGACGGAGGCATCAAGTACAACCCGCCCGAAGGGGGGCCCGCCGACTCGAAGACGACGTCGTGGATCGAGCGCCGCGCCAACGAGATCCTCGAGGGTGGCCTCGCCGACGTGAAGCGCATCCCGATCGAGCGGGCCCGCCGCGAGGGCCTGCTTCGCGAGGAGAACTGGCGCCTCGACTACGTGCGCGAACTCGACGCGGTGCTCGACATGAAGGCGATCGCCGCGGCGAACCTCAGGCTCGCCGCCGATCCGCTTGGCGGCGCGGCGCTGGGCATGTGGGATCTCGTCAACGAGGTCTGGGGCACCTCGATCGAGACGGTCAACCGCGAGCTCGATCCGACCTTCGGCTTCATGCGGGTCGATCACGATGGCCGCATCCGGATGGACTGCTCGAGCCCGTGGGCGATGGCCGGTCTCGTCGAACTCGCCGACCGATTCGACACCGCCTTCGCCAACGATCCCGACGCCGATCGTCACGGCATCGTGGTGCCCGGACAGGGCCTGCTCAATCCCAACCGCGTGCTTGCGGCGGCGATCGACTACCTCATCGAGACCCGAAGCGAATGGTCGAGCGAGGCCGGCATCGGCAAGACCGTGGTGTCGAGTTCGCTGATCGACCGCGTGGTCGAGCGGGCAGGCCGCGAGCTCTGCGAGGTGCCGGTCGGCTTCAAGTTCCTCGCCCCGGGCCTCTTCGACGGCGACTTCTGCTTTGGCGGCGAGGAGAGCGCGGGCGCGAGCTTCCTCCGCTTCGACGGCACGACCTGGACGACCGACAAGGACGGCCTTGTCGTCAACCTGCTCGCCGCGGAGGTGCTCGCGCGGACCGGCGAGGATCTCGGCATGCGGGCGAACCGGGTCGAGTCGGCGCTCGGGCGACCGTGCTATCGCCGCCTCGACACGCCCGCCGACGCCGCGGCCAAGAAGACGCTGGCGTCGATCGATCCGACGTCGATCGGGCTCGACGAGCTCGCCGGCGAACCGGTCGATCGCGTGATGACCCACGCGCCCGGCAACGACGCGCCGATCGGAGGCCTCAAGGTCGTCTCGCGTTCGGGCTGGTTCGCGGCGCGGCCCTCGGGCACCGAGGCGATCGTCAAGGTCTACGCGGAGAGCTTCCTCGGCGAGGACCATCTCGATCGGATCCTCGACGAGGCGCAGGCGATCGTCTCGAAGCGCTGAACCCTCGCGGCACGGTCACTCGAGTTCGCGCACGAAGATGTTCGCGAACTGGAGGGGATCGCCGTGGTGCTGCAGCGCGATCGGGCCGCGCTCCGCGACGCCGGGCAGCTGCGCGTTCTCGATGACGGTCTTGCCGTTGAGCGTCACGGTCAGGCGGTCGCCTCGCATGACGATGTGGAATCGGTTCCACTCTCCCAGCGGACGATCCGCGGGCTCGCTCGGCGTGACCGCGGCGCGGACCTCGGCCGGCATGCTGCCGTCGGTGCGATAGCCGAAGACCTCGCCCGACCCGACCGGCCAGCACCAGATGTTGACCTGGCTCTTCGAACTGCCGCGGAGGAAGATCCCGCTGTCGCCGGCGTCGGCGACCTCGACCTCGAGGGGCGTGCCGTCGGGCGCCGTCGCCTGCGAGCCGTCGCGGGCGATCACCGGCCGCTTCATCGGCTTCGGAGGGCCGGGCAACTTCCAGTCGCAGATCATCTCGAAGTCGCCGAACTCGTCTTCGGTCCAGAGATCGGTTCCCTTGCCGTCGTAGGAGAGGATCCAGTCCTGCACCTTCCAGTGGCCGGCGTTGGCGGGATTCTGCTTCCATCCCGAGAGGTCGACGCCGTTGTAGAGGCATCGCCACGGCCGCGCGTCCTCGTCGGCGACGAGCGACGCGGGAATCGGCGGATCCGCCGGCGGCAGCTCCTTCAGGCGGATCGCGCGGAACTCGATCGGCGCCCCTTCGCTCTCGAGGCAGATGAAGCCGCGTCGCGGCGCGATGTCGTAGCCCTCGGTCACGACCTTGCCGTTGAGGGCGACCGCGATGCGCCCGTCGAGGCACTCGACGCGGTAGTGGTTCCACATCGGGGCGGGATTCGATCGCCGCTCCGTCGGATAGGCGCGATCGCCGCCGCGCCCGTTGACCGGCGTCATGCGGGCGCCGTGGATCGGGAAGACGTCGCCGTCGGAGGTGAACCAGTCCTGCTCCTGCCCATCCATCACCTGCACCTCGACGCTGCGGGTGAACGGCTGGCCGCGAGCGGGCATCGGATCGCTCCACACGAAGAGACCCGCGTTCCCGCCCGGCACGAGATGCCGGTACTCCAACTCGAGCACGAAGTTCTCGTAGGTGCGGTCGGTGCGCAGGACCCCGGTCGGGAAGCCGCTGCAGAGGATCACGCCGTCCTTCACCGTCCACGTGCTCGGCGCGCCGTTGACGATCTCCCAGCCCGCGAGCGTCGATCCGTCGAAGAGATCGACGAAGCCGTCCTCGCGGGTGCGAAGCCGCTCCATCTCCGACTCGTTGCGGATCGGATTCGCGACGCCGCCGAAGGGCCCGTCCCAGTCGTCGCTGCGG
The DNA here is from genome assembly GCA_049449095.1 of Phycisphaerales bacterium. Classification (GTDB taxonomy): domain Bacteria; phylum Planctomycetota; class Phycisphaerae; order Phycisphaerales; family SM1A02; genus VGXO01. Next base: position 3,965 of record JBMTTG010000084.1, read on the forward strand.
AAGGGCGATGCGGGAATGCCGTCAGCGTTGAAGAGCTCCGCCTCGCACGCGGGGCACCACAGGTACCGCACCGCCACGGGCTCGGGCACCTCGGGCGCGATCGCGACGACCTCCTCGCCGTCGATCACCGCGAGCGCCCGATGCCAGACCCGATCCTCGCCGGCGATCGCGACCTGCCGGATCTCGTTGTTCCGGGCGAAGAGGCCCTCCGCGTTCTCGAAGCGAAGCCGCAGCCCGCTTCCCTCCCGCACCGCCTCGACGAACTCCGGCCCCGTCGAGACGACCGGCTTCCCGTAGGCCTCGTCGAGCGCCAGCAGCGCCAGACGCTGCCCCACCGGCTGCTTGCGGGCGGGATGGATGTCGCGCGGATCGCCGCAGTCCATGGTGACCGCAAGCCCCGCGCCGGGAATGGACGCCGCCGCGGCGCGCTGCGCCTCACGCAGCCGCGCCGTCTCGCCCTGGTCGCCGCCGTACTTGAAGGGCGCGATCTGCACGATCAGGAACGGCCGCGACGCATCGCCGTCGCGCCAATCCTCGGCCATCGCCGCGAGCAGGTCGGCGTAGCGCGACGCGTTGCCGCGGTTGCTCTCGCCCTGATACCAGAGGTAGCCCGCGACGGTGAACGGCTTGATCGGATGAATCATCGCCTGATGGAGCGCCGTCGCGGTGTTCGCGCCGAGCGCCGACTGCCGCCGTTGCGGGAAGGCGTTCCGGGCCGGTCCCTTGGCGACGTTCCAAGCGCCCGCGAGCGGCACGATGCGCTCGCCCGCCACGATCCGCATCTGCGCGGCGTCGCCGTTGATGCCGCCCGGACCGGCGTTGTCGACCATCCGCACCGCGATCACGTTCGGCCCGGGCTTCAGCGTGCCCGAAGGGATGTCGTACTTCCGAGGCTGCGCCCACTTGCCGTCGCCATGCGTCGATCCAACCGCCACGCCGTTGACGAACGCGTCGTCCTCGTCGTCGATCGGTCCGAGTTCGAGCGTGGCGGCGGCCTGCGGATCCCAGTCTTGCGGCAGCTCGACGGTGCGTCGGAAGAAGAGCATGCCGTCGAAGCCGCCGTACTCCCCCGAGAGCGTCGAAGGCAGCTCCATGCTCGCCCAACCCGACGCGTCGTAGCCTGCGGTCTTCCACGCGTTGCCGCCGGGCGCCTTCGCGTCGAGGTCGTTCCACCACTGCTCCTCGAGACCGGCGGTCGCCTGCGAGCGCCGCGCGGGATCGGCGATCAGCGCGAGGTACTCGAGCTCTCCCGTGTACTCGCTGAACGGCGCGAGGCTCTCGGGGCTCATCCACGCCTCGATGCGGGTGCCGCCCCAGTCGGCGGTGATCACCCCGACCGGCACGCCGAGGGCCTGATGCAGATCGCGGGCGAAGAAGTACGCCACCGCGCTCAGCGAACCGGCGGTCCGAGGGCTCACCGCGACCCACGAGCCCGAGACGTTCGAGCGAGGCGTCGCCGCGATCGCGTTCTGCACATCGAAGAAGCGGATCGACGGAAAGTCCGCGGTCGCGACCTCGGCCTTCCAGTTCTCGACGCCGTTGTAGGACGGCGGCGCGACCTTCTGCTCCATGTTGCTCTGGCCCGACGCGAGCCAGACCTCGCCGACGAGCACGTCGCGGATCGAGATCTCGTTCTCGCCGGCGACCTTCACGCCAAACGGCCCGCCCGCCTCGCCGGTCGGGAGCATCGCCATGAAGCGGCCTTGCTCATCGCCGACCGTCTCGACGCGCCCGCCCCAGCTTCCCTCGATCACGATGCGTTCGCCCGGCCTCGCGAATCCCCAGAACGCCGCTTCGCCCCGCTGCAGCACCATGCCGTCGGAGAAGATCGCGGGCATCGAGACCGTCGCGAGCGCCGGAGACGTCGCGGCCGCGAGCAGGATCGCGGCGAGGGCGGGGCGAAGCATGGACATGGTTCGGGGCTCCGAGGCGAACGTCGCCGACGGCAGCATCGCGCGGCGACTCGCGGGCCGCACTATAGATCGATCGATTCCGGCCTCGGCTCCGCCGCGACGTGGTGTCGTCATCGATCGACGTGGTGGGCTGCGCCTGCCCCGCTACGCTCCGGCGATGGACTGGCTTCTCCCCGGCGTGGTGGGCGGACTTCTCGGCGCGGCGGTCGCCGCGGCGTTCCTTCTCTGGCGGGCGGCCGCCGGCCAGTCGAGCCTGCGGGCCGATCGCGATCGCGCCGCGGCGCTGGCCGAGAGCGCCGTGCGCGACCGCGAGCACGCGGAGGCTCGCCTCCGCGAGACCGAGTCGCGCCTGGCCTCGACCGACTCCCGTCGCGAGGAGGCGGAACGAACCCTCGCGGTCGAGCGAGAGCGTCTCGCGGCGCTCGAGCTTCGACTCGCCGACGAGGCGAAGCGGATCGAGGAGCTCAAGGTCTCGTTGCGCGACGCCTTCCGATCGGTCGGGCAGGAGGTCACGCAGGGCGGCCTCGAGGAGCTCAAGAAGTCGGTCGGCGAACTCGTCGCGGCGCAGAAGAAGCAGATCGACGCCGAGGGCGAGACGCGGCGGCAGGCGATCGAGGCGCAGATGAAGCCCATTCAGGAGGGCCTCGTGAAGCAGGGCGAACTGCTCGCGGCGCTCGAGACCAGACGCGAGGTCGCCTACAAGGAACTCCAGACGATGGTCGGCTCGATCGAGCGGACCCATGGCGAGCTGCGCGACCGCACCGGCAAGCTCGTCGAGGCGCTCCGGCGTCCCGAGACCCGCGGGCGTTGGGGCGAGATCGGGCTTCGCAACGCGGTCGAGCAGGCCGGGCTCAGCCCGCACTGCGACTTCGCCGAGCAGGTCTCGGTGGACACCGAGGACGGACGGCTTCGCCCGGACCTCGTCATCAACCTGCCCGGCGGCGGCACGATCGTCGTCGACAGCAAGGTCGCGCTCGACAGCTTCCTCTCGATGCTCGACGCCGAGGCCGATCGGCCGGCGCTGCTCAAGAAGCACGCCGCCGCGGTCGCGGCGCACATCAAGGGCCTCGGCCAGAAGCGCTACTGGGAGCAGTTCGCCCGCACGCCCGAGTTCGTCGTGATGTTCGTGCCGGTCGAGAGCGCCCTCGTCGCGGCGATCGAGGCCGAGCCCACGCTCTTCGAGGAGGCGATCCGGCAGCGGGTCGTGCTGACCGGGCCCATGAACCTCGCCGCCATGCTGCGGGTCGTCGCGATGACCTGGCGCGAGCACGATGTCGCGGAGAACGCCCGCAAGATCGCCGACGAGGCGTCGGAACTCCACAAGCGGCTGCGGAAGTTCGCGGAGACGCTCGCCGACGTCGGGCGCCATCTGCATCGCGCCGGCGACGCCTACAACAAGGCGATCGGCTCCTTCGACGGCCGGCTGATTCCCGCGGCCCGCAAGATGGAGCGCTACGGCGTCGCGAAGGGCGAGGCGATCGCGGCGCTCCCGCCGGTCGAGATCGCGCCGAAGCTGCCGGGCAGCGTGAAGACGGCGTCGGAGGACGAGGAACCGATCGACGTCGAGGCGATCGCCGAGGACGCGTAGTCGCCGGCGAACTCGCCGCCAACGACGATCGAAGCAGCATCGTTCGGCGCGCCTTCGCACGTCCCCCTCGGCTCGTACACTCGCCCCATGCCACGACCGCACGCCGGAAGCCGCCGACCTGGCCCGCCTCGCGAACCTCGTTCGCCGGCGCCGGGCAAGCGCCCTCCGCTCTCGATCGCGACCACCACGCTCTGGGAGTACCCGAGCCAGCACTACGACGCACGCGCGATCGAGGCGCCCGATCCGGCGGAGATCGAGGTCGGCGACTCGGTCGATTCCGCCGCGCGGCTCGCCGACGAGGCCGCCTCGCGGGCTCCGGTCCGCCGCGACCGCAACATGCAGGGCGACCGCGGCTACGTCGGGGCGACGCCCTCCTGGGTGATCTGGCAACTGCTGCAGCGCTACACCAAGCCGAAGGACCTCTGCGTCGATCCGATGGCCGGAAGCGGCACGAGCCTCGATGTCGCGCGGGACCTCGGGCGACGCGCCTTGGGCTACGACCTCCGCCCGACCCGCAAGGACATCTTCCGCGCCGACGCCCGCAGGCTCCCGCTCGAGGACGCGGTCGCCGACTTCGCCTTCGTGGATCCGCCCTATTCGACGCACGTGGACTACTCCGACGATCCCCGCTGCATCGGCAAGCTCGACGCGGGCGGCGGCGATCGGGGTTCGGCCTACTACGAGGCGATGCGCGGCGTGATCGGCGAGCTCTTCCGGGTGCTCAAGCCCGGACGCGTGCTCGGCCTCTACGTGAGCGACTCCTATCGCCGCAAGCGCGGCGCGAAGCCCGGCGAAGGGCTCTTCATGCCGATCGGCTTCGAGCTCTTCTCGATCATGCGTGAACGGTTCGAGCCGCTCGACATCGTCTCGGTCGTCCGGCACAACGCGAAGCTCGACCAGGGCAACTGGCGGCGCGCCGCCGAGGAGCAGAACTTCTTCCTCCGCGGCTTCAACTACCTCTTCATCATGCGCAAGCCGATCGGCGCGACTCCGCCGCCGCAGCCGACGGATTCCACTCGTTCGCGAGGTGAGCAGCCGGCATCGCCGAAGAAGCCGCGCGATCCGCGTCGCGGAGGAGGCGCGGACCGCGGAGGTCGACCGCCCCGATGAAGCCGCGCGGGACATCCGGGAAGCGCGAGGCGCTGCTCGCCGACGCCGCACGAGCCGAGTCCGGCGGCGATCTCGCCGGGGCCGCCCTGATCCTCGAGCGGATCCTCCGAAGCGAGCCGATGCACGCCAACGCGCTGCGAAGCCTCGCCGCGATCCGACTGCGCGAAGGCCGCGCCGCGGACGCCGAGCCGATCCTGCGTCGGCTGCTCGCACGGCATCCCAAGGATCCCGGGGGGCTCGTCAACCTCGGGATCGCGCTGCGCATGCTCGGTCGCTTCGACGAGGCTCGCGTGCCGCTCGAGGCCGCGGCCGACTCGCCCGCGGCCCCGGTGGAGGCCTTCGACGCCCTCGGTTCGCTGCAGGCCGCGGGCGGCGATCACGAATCCGCGGCCGCCACCTTCCGCCGCGCCGTCGAAGCCCACCCTTCGGTTGCGGCGACGTGGTCGAATCTGGGACTCGCACTGCTCCGCAACGCAGGAGCGAAGGACGGATCCGCAAGGGCCGAGTGCTACGACGAAGCCGTCGACGCCTGTCGCCGCGCGATCGAGCTTGATCCGAGCGAGGCTTCGGCGTGGAACAACCTCGGATCGATCGAGCGCGATCGCGGACGTGCCGGCGACGCGGTCAGCGCGTATCGCCGCGCCATCGAGGCGGCGCCCCGCACCGCCGAGGCTCGCACGAATCTCGCGGGCGTGCTTCGCGAGTCCGGACATCTCGCCGAGGCCCTCGCCTCCGCGGAGTCGGCGGTCGTCCGCGCGCCGGGACGGGCGGTGCTTCACTCGAACCTGCTCTACGCGATGAACTTCGCCGACTCGATCCCGGAGGAGCGGATCTTCGAAGCGCACGCGGCGTTCGGCCGCCGCTTCGGAACCGGCGAGGTCTTCTCCGAAGGGGAACGTCGCGCGAGGCTCCGCGAGCTCTTCGCCGCCGGCCGGCCGGTCCGCATCGGCTTCGTCTCGCCGGACTTCCGGCGCCACTCGGTCGCCTCGTTCATCGAGCCGCTCCTCGCGAGCCTCGATCGCGATCGCTTCGAGTGCTTCGCCTACTCCGATGTCGCGCGGGAAGACGACACCACCCGCCGGCTCCGAGGCCTCGTGCCGCACTGGCGACCGATCCATGGCCACCGCGACGATCAGGTCGCCGACGAGATCGCCGACGACTCGATCGAGATCCTCGTCGACCTCGCCGGGCATACCGCCGGCAATCGCATGCGGGTGTTCGCTCGGCGAGCCGCCCCCGTGCAGGTCACCTATCTCGGCTACCCGAACACGACGGGACTTCCTCAGATCGACTTCCGCATCGTCGACGCGGTCACCGATCCGCCGGGTCGCGAGGCGTTCGCGACCGAGACGCTGCTGCGGATGCCGGGCTGCTTCGTCTGCTTCAAGCCGGATCCGATCGAGCCGCCTCCCCGCGCCGCCTCGGGCCCTCCGGTCTTCGGAAGCTTCAACTCGATGGCGAAGATCACCCCGACCACGATCGACTCCTGGGCCGCGGTGCTTCTCGAGGCTCCGGACTCTCGTCTGCTCTTGAAGGCCCGCGGGCTCGACGACGCCTTCGTCGCGAATCGGATCGTCGAGTCGTTCGCGGCTCGGGGCATCACCGCCGATCGGCTGGATCTCCGCGGCAGGATCGAGGATCCGCGCGGGCACCTGGCGCTCTACGGCGAGATCGACGTCGCGCTCGACACCTTCCCCTACCACGGCACGACCACCACCTGCGAGGCGCTGGCGATGGGAGTTCCGGTCATCTCGCTCGTCGGCGACTCGCATCGGAGCCGCGTGGGCGCGAGCCTGCTCGCGGCGACCGATCCGAACCCGCCGAGGAGCTCTGATCGCTTCGTCGCCCGGGCGATCGCGACCCTCGAGGCGGAGCGATCGGCGAGCGAGCGACGATCGCGGCTCGGCGATCGGATCCTCGAGGCAGGGCCATTTGTCCGGGCGTTCGGGTCGCTGCTCGAGTCCGTCTGATCGGGCGGGCCGAACCATTCACCTGCACGACTCGACTGGCTTCGCGGCGTCTCGGTGCCGATAGACTCGCCTCCTCGCCCGAAGCGCGATCATCGCGACGCTGGAGACGGTCATGAGCACGGAACCCGGGAAGTCGAATCAGGATCCGAAGGTCGCCGAGGCCTGGAAGGCCGCCGAAGCGGGACGTCTCGACGAGGCGGATCGCCTCTTCGAGCAGGCCTGC
>JBMTTG010000085.1:0-10687 GCA_049449095.1 Phycisphaerales bacterium
TCATGGCCCGAGGCGGCGGAGTCGCGGTGGTGTGGGTCGAACCGATCCCGTCTCGGTGACGTCGCGAACTCAGCGGCGCCGTCAAGGACGGCTTGCGGGCGTCTCCGACCTTCCCCAGGCGTCCGCAGGCGCGGCCCGTCCACGCGGTGGGTCCGGTCAAGGTCCCGCCACGCCTTCCGCGATCGACGTGCCGTTCACGCCCTCGCGGCGAGCAGCTCGTCCCGATGCGCGACGACGGCACCGCCGTGCGCCTTCACGAACCGCCCCAGCGCCATCAGCGGGAAGTAGAGCCGGTAGAGGTGGTAGCGCAGGTAGAAGACCTTCGGGAAGCCGGTGCCGGTGAACTCGGTCTCGCACCACGATCCGCTCGGATCGCCGTCGGGATTGCGTGACGGATCGGCCGCGGCCTCGTCGTCGAGCTGTGTCGCGCAGAGCCACGCGATCGCCCGGGCGAGATCGGGATCGTTCGGCCCGTAGACCTCCTGCAGGATCATCGCGGCCCACGCGGTCTGCGACGCGGTCGAGGGTCCGCTGCCGACGAGCGACTCGTCCTCGTAGGAGTTCGCGGTCTCGCCGAAGGAGCCGTCCTCCTTCTGGATCGACTTGATCCACGCGCCGGCCCGCTGGATCCACGCGCTCGAGCGCGGCTCGCCGCAGCGGATCGGACCGATCACCGCCTGCCAGGTGCCGTAGATCCCGTTGACGCCCCAGCGGCCGAAGAACCAGCCGTCGGCGCGCTGATGGCCCTTGATGTAGCGGATCGCCCGTTCGATCGAGGGGTTGCTGCGATCGAGGCCGTGCCAGGAGAGGCACTCGAGCACGCGGCCGGTGATGTCGGGGCAGGAGGGATCCTGCATCGCGTTGTGGTCGGCGAACGGCACGTATTCGAGGATCGCGCGGTGCTCGGTGCGGTCGAACGCCGCCCAGCCGCCGTCGGCGTTCTGCATCGAGAGGATCCACTCGACGCCGCGACGCCCCGCGGCGGTGTTCGGCTCGCCGCCGGTGCGCTCGAGGGCCATCGCGACCATCGCGGTGTCGTCGACGTCGGGATACCACGCGTTGTCGTACTCGAAGAACCAGCCGCTGCCGCGCGGCCCGCCGGGCACGTTGCGGATCCAGTCGCCGCGGAAGGTGCATTCCTTCGATCGAAGCCACGCCGCGGCCCGCGACGCCGAGGCGTCGGACTCGTCGAGGCCGCAGTCGGCGAGCGCGTACAGGGCGATGCCGGTGTCCCACACCGGCGAGAAGCACGGCTGCAGCCGGATGCGCCCGCTCGCCTCGTCCTCGATCATGAATTCGTCGAGTTCACGCTCCGCCCGGGCGACGAGCGGATCGCTGCGGCGCCGCCCGAGGGCGTGCATCACGATCTGCCAATAGACCATCGGCGGGAAGATGGCGCCGAGGCCCGAGGTGGGCGCCGGCGCGTCCTGGCCGGCGCGCTCCTCGATCCAGGAGAGGCAGCGCTCGATCGAACGCTTGCGCCACGGGCTGCCGCCGAGGGCTCGCGCGCCCTTGAGCATCGTGTCGACGACCTTGAAGAAGCCCCGCCAGAACGCGGGCGAGTCGGCCTTCATCGGAAGCCGATGCCGCGCCTTCTCGTCGAGGTAGAGCTCGTCGATGTGCAGCTGCTTCGGCAGTTCGCGCACCGGACGCAGGGCGCTCGTCACCGCGAGCGGCACGATCATGGTCCGGGTCCACGCCGCGACCTTGTCGAGGTGGAAGTAGCACCATCGCGGCAGCAGCACGATCTCGGGCGGGATCTCCGGCATCGCCTTCCACGAGACCTGCCCGAGGCACGCGAGGAAGAAGCGGCTGTAGGTGTTGATGCGCTCGGCGCCGCCGAGTTCGTGGACCCGCTCGCGGGCCTTCCGCATGTGCGGGGCGTCGATCGAGTCGCCGAAGAGCTTCAGGACGAAGTAGCCCTTGACCGTCGCGCTCACGTCGATGCCCGAGCCGGGGTACTGCCCCCAGCCGCCGTCGGCGCGCTGCTGATGGCGGAGCTGGTCGGCGATGCGTCGCAGGGCCTCGGGGCCACGGCCATCGGCGAGCGGCTGGTCCTCCTGGCGGAGGATCCACTTCATCAGCAGGTACTCGCTCTGCAGGATCGAGTCGCCCTCGAGCTCGGCGCACCAGTGCCCGTCCTTCTTCTGCAGGCTGCGAAGGGCCCCGAGGGCTCGTCCCGCGGAGCGGGCGGCGCGATCGGCGATGGCGGCGTGGTCGGTCAACACGGAGATCCGTCTGCAAGGCGGAACTCGCGGCGATCTGACCGCCGCGAGGGGCGGAGATCGTACGGGGGGGCGGGGAGGGGGTTCAAGGATCGCGTCGGAGGTTCGTCACCGTCCATCGGGCCGCAGGATCGCGTCGTGGCGATCCTCGATTCGATCGGGAAGCCGACGGCGTGTGAGATCGCCGGGCCGGCGTGCACGGTCCGGGTCGATGGCCGCATCGCGCCATCGATTCGTCCGCTCGCGCGGCGGCACGATTCCCTGGGCCGAGCCTCGGCTACTTGACCTCGCGGATCGCCACCGGACGCCGCTCGCGAGCGGACCGGATCGCCGCCTCGAGCACCCGCTGGGTCTCGTAGGCGTCGGCGAAGTCCGGGATCGGCGCGACCGGCGTGCGGTCGGCGAGGTCGAGGGCGATGTCGGCGCACTCGCTGACGAAGCCGTGCTCGTAGCCGATCAGGTGCGCAGGCGGCCAGTACGCGCTCGCATAGGGATGGTCGCCGCCGTTGGTGCACATGATGCGGCTCCAGCCGCGGAGCTTCGACGGCAGGGTGTCGTCCCACCAGAGCAGTTCGTTCATGCGCTCGAAGTCGAAGCGGATCGAGCCCTTCTCGCCGTTCACCTCGATCTGGTTGCGGTTCTGGTTGCCGGTCGCAAGCCGCGTCGCCTCGAAGGTGCCGACCGCGCCGCCGCTGAACCGCGCGAGGAAGAGCACGCAGTCGTCGACGGTGCTCCGGCCGCGCTTCGCGGACTTCTTCCCGCCCTTGCCCGAGATCGCGCCGCCGCCTCCGCCGGGGATCTCGCGATCGACGACGAAGGTCTTCTCGATCGCGCCCGAGACCTCGCTGAACTCCTCGCCGGTGATGAACCGCGCCATGTCGATGATGTGGGCGTTGAGATCGCCGTGGGCGCCCGAGCCGGCGACCTTGGAGTCGAAGCGCCACAGAAGCGGCGTGCCGGCGCGCCCCCAGTCCTGCAGGTAGCTCGCCCGCACGTGGAAGAGCGGGCCGAGCCGGCCTTCCTTGACGAGCTGCCGCGCAAACGCGATCGCCGGGCAGCGCCGGTAGTTGAACCAGACGTAGGTACGGAGCCCGCGCTTGGCGGCCTTCTTCGCGGCGTCGACCATCGCCCGAGCCTGGTCGAGCGTCGCCGCAAGCGGCTTCTCGCAGGCGACGTGCTTGCCGGCCTCGAGCGCCGCGATCGACATCTCCGCATGCAGGTTGTTGGGCGTGGCGACGTCGACGAGGTCGACGCCGTCGCCTTCGAGAAGACTCCACCAGTCGGTGGTGGCGCGATGCCAACCCCAGCGCTTCGCGAAGGCGGCGGTCTCGCGCTCGTCGCGCCCCGCGGCGGCGGCGAGTTCGATCGGCCGCGGAAGGTCGAAGAAGCGGTTCGCGCCGTTCCAGCCCGTCGAGTGGGCGCGGCCCATGAACTTGGTGCCGACGATCGCGACGCGGATCGGCGACGTTCCGCCGGTCGCGGCGACGCCTCTGGAACGGGTCGATGCAGCCTTGCCGCCTGAACGCTTCTTCGCCATGACGCCTCCTTCGAAGGAAGCGGTCATGCTACTGAGAGCGATGCGCGAAGCGGCTCAGTCGAAGATGGGCGTGAAGGACACGCCGCTCGCGAAGTAGAAGTTGACGAGCTGGCCGGTCGAGAAGTCGCGGGCCGACTGCCCCTCCGCGACGTCCACCCACATCGGAACCACCACGTGGGCGAGGATCCGGTTCTCCGCGGGGTCGACCGCGACGACGACGCCGTTGACGATCCGCGGATGACCGAGCACGGGCTCGATGAACTGGCCGCCCGCGTGGGCGACGTTGATCTTGAGGGCCTGCCCGCGGATCACGCCGCGCACCCGCTTGCCCTCCGGAGGAAGCGTCTGCGGATCCCCCTCGAGCACCAGGTGGAGCTCGTAGTCGCTGCCGTCGATCCGCAGCCCGATTCGCCCGTCGCGGACCCATCCCACGCGTCCGCGGACGATGTCATCGATGGCGTTCGGGGTCTGCTGCATCATGTCGGGCTCCTTTCGGGGCTCGGGAGGGCGGAGGCGGGAATCCAAGGGCCAAGGGTCCGAGCGGACCGGCCGCGATCGGGGCGAAGGCGGGGGAAGGGTAGCCGGTTTGCGCGGCGGCGGGGCGAGCCGGCCGGCTTACGAATCAGTGATGACGCGCCCGTCCCGCAGCCACAGCGTGCGATCGGCGCGATCGGCGATCGACGCGTCGTGGGTCACCATCACGATCGCGAGGCCGCGGCGGTGCTCCTCGCCGAGCAGGTCGAGGATCTCGCCGCCGGTGCGGCTGTCGAGGTTGCCGGTGGGCTCGTCGGCGAGCAGCGCCTGCGGTCGGTTGACGAGGGCGCGGGCGATCGCGACCCGTTGGCGCTCGCCGCCGGAGAGTTCGCGCGGGCGATGCTTCAGCCGATGCGAGAGTCCGAACCGCTCGAGCAGTTCGGTGGCGCGTTCCACGAGCAGATGCCGCTGGGCCCGCCACGCGAACGGCACGCGGCCGATCATGCCCGGCAGCATCGCGTTCTCGAGCACCGAGAGCTCGGGGAGCAGGTGATAGAACTGAAAGACGAAGCCGACGTGGTGGTTGCGGTAGCGGTCGAGCGCGCGGTTGCCCATCGATCCGACCGCGGTCCCGCGGAAGCGCACCTCGCCGCCGCCGCGATCGGCGCGATCGAGGCCGCCGAGAATGTGGAGCAGCGTGCTCTTGCCCGAGCCGCTCGAGCCCATCACCGCAAGCCACTCGCCTTCGCGCACCGAGAGCGAGGCGCCGTGCAGCACCGGCACCTGGGTCGCGCCGAGCTGGTAGGTCTTGCGGACCTCCGCGGCTTCGAGAAGCGGCGCCGCGCCGGCGGCGGTCGGCGGGAGGGCCTCACTCATAGCGAAGCGCCCTCACCGGATCGACGTCGGCGGCCTTCGCGGCGGGGATCGCCGCGCCGAGCAGGCTGAAGACGACCGCGCCGATCATCGTGAAGCCGGCGCGCCAGAGATCCACGCGGCTCGGGATGCGATCGAAGTAGTAGACGCTCGGATCCCACATCACCGCGCCTTCGTGGCGCGAGAGCCCGAACGCGATCAGCCCGAGCAGGACCGTCGCGAGCGACCAGATCAGCCCGTGGAGGAGCGATCCGCGGATCGCCGAGAACACCGTCGCGAGCAGGGCGGCGGCGGCGAGCGTCGAGGCGATCGCGATCGACCAGCCCGGGGCCGGCTCGCCCATGGCGTCGTGGATCGCGTTGATGTTGTCGACCACGAGCGAGCCGAGACCGAGCCCCACGAACGCGCCGATCACGCCGAGCACGAGCCCCCAGCGAAGGAAGATCCACAGCACGCCAAGCCGAGAGGCGCCGACGGCGCGCAGGATGCCGATGTCGCGGCTCTTCTCGTGGACGATCGCCCAGAAGATCGAGAGGACCAGCCCCGCGCTCACCACGTAGATGATCGAGAAGAGCACGTTCATGAGATCGCGCTCCTTCTCGACCGGCGCGATCAGGTCGATGAGCCGCTCCTCCCACGTCTGGATGTCGACGAAGGAGGGTGGCTTCACCTTGGCCTCCGGATCGGCCTTGCGCTCGGCGAGGAAGCGGTCGTACGCGGTGGCGACCCGCATCTTGAGTTCGGCCGGCGGGACGCCGTCTTCGCCGCGGACGAGGATCGTCGTCGCCCGCGCGGGGCTCGTGCCGATGCGGAGCGGACGCCCGTCCTCGTCGAGTTCGCCGTTCGGGTCGTAGAGCGGACCTTCCGCCATGCGAAGCAGGCGCTGGCCTTCGGCGAGCCCGATCAGGACCCGCTGGCTGTCGACCTGATAGACCTTGCTCTGGAACTCGTTCGCGATGCGGAAGCGGCCTTCGCGCGGCTCGGAGATGCGGCCGCCGGAGGAGACCGGAACGAGCGACAGCGTCAAGTCGTGGAGCGGCATCCACGCCGCGGGCGGCTCGGGGCGGTAGCTGCCGTCGCGGGTCCGGCGGTTGAACGGCGAGATCTCGATGCCGAGCACGATCGAGGCCTCGGTGTCCGGATCGTTGAGCGCCAACGCGTCGTCGAGGCGATGCGAGGTCTCGTCGAGGCGTGGGTCGTCCTCCTGCATCCCGTCGCGCTCGGCCTCGGTGGGCTTCTTCCAGTAGACCGACTCCTCGAAGCCGGTCACCTCGGCGAGGGTCCGAGGATCGACCGCCCACACCTGGACCGGCTCGACGCGGCTCTCGCCGTCGCGGCCGTAGGGCAGCCGCACGAGCCCGAAGGTCTCGATCAGCGGGCTGGCCGCGAACACGCCCGGCGTCTCGTCGAGCACCTCGAGGAAGCGCTCGTAGTCGGGGATTCCGACGATCTCGTGGGTGACGACGACGTCGCCCATCAGCGTGCGTCCGCTGTTGCGGAGCATGTCGAGGAAGCCCGTCATGACCGAGACCACGATCACCACGAGCGCCACGTTGAGGGCGACCGCGAGCACCGCGATGAGCGGGATGACCCGGGAGGTCAGGTAGCGGTTGGCGAGAAGGGACGCGTAGACCATGCGGTGAAGTCGCGGGCGAAGCCGCGGAATGGCGGGCGTCGCGGGGCGATCATACGTCGCCCTCGCGCGGCTTCCGGCCGGTGCGAGGCGGACGGGTCGCGGCGCGCGGCTCGTCGGCGCCTCGGCGGTCCTTGCCGTGCGCGAAGGCCGCGAGCAGCGCATCGGGCTCGCCGATCGAGACGACGACGATCTCGCCCAGGAAGGGCTGGGCGGCGAGCGATCGCATCGCGGGCTTCGCGGCCGCGAAGGTCACCGTCAGCGTCGCCCGCACCGCAGCGCCGAGCATCGCGCCGGTGTCGGCGTCGAGGCCGCTTGGAAGATCCGCGGCGACGATCGGGGCCTCGAATCGATTGATCGCCTCGACCCACGCAAGCGTCTCGCCGGCGAGCGGGCGATCGAGTCCGGTGCCGAAGAGGGCGTCGACGACGATCGAGGGCTGTCGCGGCCAGACGTCCGGGTCGCCCGAGGCGAGCTCGATCGGCACGCCGACCTCGGCGAAGCGAAGCGCCATCCGCCGCATGCGATCCGCATCGCCGCCGTCCTTGGGCGGTGCCAGCTCCGCGATCCGAACCGGCACGCCTTCGAGCGCGAGATGCCTTGCCGCCGCCCATCCGTCGCCACCGTTGTTCCCGGGGCCGCAGAGCACGAGGCACGGCCGCGACGCGGTCGGCCGCGGAAACTCGCCGGACTCGATGCGGTCGAGGATCTCGCCCGCGAGCCCCAGCGAGGCGTGCTCCATGAGCAGGATCGACGGAACCTCGAGCCGGGCCGCCATCGCCTCGTCGAGGGCTCGCGCCGCGGCCCGATCGAGGATCGGCACCTCTTCGGCGTGTTCGGAGGCGGGAGGAGGCGCGGGCTCCTCGCGACGAGGTCTGCCAGGCTTCGCGGCGCACATGCGGGCTCGGGACTCCTTTCAAGGAGGCGACGTGAACCCCGCCATCGTCGCAGATCGAGGGGCCGCGAGGGCGAGCGAATACACTTCGCGTCCTCCGCACGTGCGCCTTCGCGCGAACCTTGCTGCCCTCGTGATCCCACCCGCGACGTCTTCGAACATCTGGTCGATCCTGCTCGCGCTCCTGGCGGCGGGAGGCTGCGTCGGCGGCATCGCGTACTGGGCGGTGGTGCTCTGGCGGGTGCGGCGAATGATGCCGCAGGTGCCCGCGGTGGAGTCGGCGGTCGCGTCGAGCGAGGCGCCGCCGGGCCGGGTGAGCGTGATCGTGCCGGCGCACAACGAGGAACGCGTGATCGCCGACTGCGCGAAGGCGCTGCTGGCGCAGGATCACCCCGATCTCGAGATCGTCTTCGTCCTCGACCGCTGCACCGACCGCACCCTCGAGCGGCTTCGGGCCGCGGTGGGCGACGACCCTCGCGTGCGGATCGTCGAGAACGCGCACTGCCCGGACGAGTGGGCGGGCAAGTGCCACGCGGCGTGGATCGGGGCGAAGGCCGCGACCGGGGACTGGCTTCTCTTCAGCGACGCCGACGTCGAGTTCGCGCCGCAGCTCGTGCGGGCTTCGGTCGCGACCGCGGTCGGCCGCGGCTGCGGCCTGCTGAGCCTCGTGGGCCGGCTCGACAGCGGGGCGTGGTTCGAGCGGGTGCTGCAGCCTCCGGCGGCGTTCAGCCTGCTTCGGATCTTCCCGCTCGATCGCGCGAACCGCGCCGAGGCGCCGCGAGCCTTCGCGAACGGGCAGTTCATGCTCTTCAGCCGGAGCCTCTACGACTCGATCGGCGGGCATGCGTCGGTGCGGGACGACCTGCTCGAGGATCTCGCCTTCGCGAGGCTCGCGCGGCTGCAAGGAGGGCGCATCGGCGTCGCCACCGCGAAGGAGCTGATGGGCGTGAGCATGTATCCGTCCTTCGACACGATGCGGCGCGGCTGGCGGCGGATCTTCATCGAGGCGTGCCATCGTTCCCCGGCGAGGCTGCGGCGCTACGCGTTCCGCGCCGCCGGTTCGGCGCTGCTGCCGGTGGCGATCGTCGCCGCGTCGATCTTCGCGGCGCATGCCGCGAGCCGCGGCGAGTGGCCGCAGGCGATCGCACTCGCGTTGCTGGCGATCGTCGCGACGGCGACGCAGACCGCGGCGCTCGCGGCGATCTACCGATCGATGGCGATGCCGCTCTCGGCGGTGCCGTGGTTCGCGATCGGATCGCTCGTGCTCGCCAACGAGCTCCGCCGTGGGGCCCGGGATCTGGAACTTCGCAAGCCGGTCCGCTGGGGCGGCCGCAACTACGTGCTCGAACCCAACGTCCACACCCCCGCCCTCCGCGGCGAGATCTCCCCGCTTGCCGAAGGGGACGCCGACGCGTCCGCCGCTTCCATCCGCTCCGAGAACCTGCCCGCCTCATGAAGATCCTGCTCACCAACGACGACGGCATCCACGCGCCCGGCATTGTCGCGCTGCACGCGGCGCTCGAGGGCCTCGGCGAGATCACCACCGTCGCGCCCGCGACGGTGCAGTCCGCCGCCGGGCACGGCGTCACCTTCCATGCGCCGCTGATGTGCCGGCACGTCCGCATCAACGGGACCATGGAGGGTTGGGCCGTCGAGGGTCGCCCCGCGGACTGCACGAAGGTCGCGCTTCGCAGCCTCTGGCAGGAGCTGCATGGCGAGGGGTCGCGGCCCGACGTCACGATCAGCGGCATGAACGTCGGCGCGAACGTCGGCATCAACGTGATCTACTCGGGCACCGTCGCAGCGGCGGTGGAGAGCGCCTTTCTCGGCGTGCCGGCGATCGCGGCGAGCCTGCACATCGGCGACGGACCCAAGACCCGCTTCGACCGTGCCGCGTGGATCGCGCGGCAGGCGATCGACCGCGTGCTCGAACGCCCGCTCGATCCGCACACGGTGGTCAACGTGAACATCCCCCGCACCGAGCGGGACGACTGCCCGATGCCGCCGATCCGGGTGGTGCCGATGAACACCGCCCCGGGGATCGACACCTACGAGCGCCGTGAGAGCCCGAGCGGTCAGATCTACTACTGGCCGAAGGGCAACGGCATGGAGTTCGCGCACACCGCCGAGGGCACCGACGTGGAGGCGCTGTGGGACCCCGCGGTCACGGTGACGCCGCTCTCCTTCGATCTGACCGATCACGCGCGGATGCAGAGCTGGCGCGAGCGGCTCTCATGACGAGGCGTCGGGCACGGTGCCGGCGCAACGTCCAATGAGCGGGGCCCCGCACCCGAAGGTCGTCGTGATCGGCTCGGTCATGGTCGATCGCGTCGTGCGGGTGCCGACGATCGTTCGGCCCGGCGAGACGCTCGCCGCGAACTCGATCGAGGTGCATCCGGGAGGCAAGGGCGCGAATCAGGCCGCGGCGGCGGCGCTCGCCGGCGCCACGGTCATGTTCGCGGCAAGGACCGGTGCCGACGGCGCGTTCGTGCTCGAGGCGCTTTCCGCCCGCGGTGTCGACGTCGCGCCGAGCCGCATCGACGAAGGTGCGAGCGGCACGGCCTTCGTGCAGGTCGCGGCAAGCGGCGAGAACGCGATCGCGATCGTGCCGGAGGCCAATGGTCGCTTCGATCGCGACGATCTCGACCGCGCGCTGCGCGAGGTGCGACCGGGCGATCTGGTGCTGCTCCAGAACGAGACGGCCTTGCTCGAAGAGGCGATCGAGGCATGCCGCGCGCGTCGGGGGATGGTCTGGCTGAACGCGGCGCCGGCGAGCCCGGCCGTGCCGACGGCGATGCTCGGACTCGTCGACGTGCTCATCGTCAACGAGCACGAAGCCGCGGCGATCGGCGGAATCGACGAGCCACGCGAGGCGCTCGAGCGGCTGTGTTCACGCCTTCCGAAGGCGCTGATCGTCGTGACGATGGGGCCGGAGGGCGTGATCGCCGGCCACGGCGCGAAGCGCTGGGCCCAGGCTGCCTTCGCGGTCGAGGCGGTGGACACCGTCGGGTGCGGCGATGCCTTCGTCGGCGCGATGGCGGCGGCGATCG
>JBMTTG010000086.1:0-10634 GCA_049449095.1 Phycisphaerales bacterium
GGCCACTTCTGCCAGGAGGACGTGCCCGACGTCTTCGTCGCCGAGCTGCTGCGGACGCGGGGCAAGCACTTCACGAAGTTCGGACACGTCTGCGGCGCGAAGACATACCTGCTCCCGGAGGAGGTGCTCGCCTTTGCGGAAGCCTCGCCGGCTCCCTTCGAGCCATGGCAGACGAAGGCCCTCGTCTCGATGCTGCAGCAGTCGGCCTCGAAGTACGGCACGTCGCTCCTGCTCGAGGCCCTTCGAGGGGAGACCCGCTACTTCGGAACCGCGGACGAAGGCGCTCGCCGTCGCACCATCGACTTCCTCGCCGGCGCCGGCCTCGTGGCGGAGGCGGCGACGTTCCTGCCCTCGCTCGACGATGCCCGCGCCGCGGAGGACGCCGGACTGCTCGTCGTGCACGCCCGGTCGAAGCTCGATCTCGCCGAGCAGGCGGGCGAGGGCCCGCGCGGCGATGCCCTTCGGCTCGAGGCGTTCGATCTGCTCGCGGAGGCGGCGCTGCTCGAGCGAGCCGATGCCGATGCGCGGCGCGAGGCGCTCGAACGGGCGATCGCACTGGTCGACTCCACGCCGAAGGCCCGCACCGAACCGTGGCTCGAGGAGGTCTTCGCGAACCCCGGCCTCGGCCCCGCGGCCCTCGAGCGGCTCGCCCTTGCCGCCGCCTCGATCGGAGACCGCAAGCTCGACGATGCGGCGCGGGCCCGCGCGGTCCTCAACCTCAAGGAGTCGATCGATCTGCTGATCGGCCGGGAGGAGATCGCGGACGAACTCGCGTCGGGCGCGCTGCGGGTGCCGCTGCGCATGGTGACCACCGCGCTCGTGGCGGAGATGGAGAAGGCCTCCGAGCAGAAGGGACGCCGGCAGTTCGTGGGGCCCGAGGCGGCGTCGCTCTACAAGGCG
This sequence comes from Phycisphaerales bacterium, assembly GCA_049449095.1. Lineage (GTDB taxonomy): Bacteria > Planctomycetota > Phycisphaerae > Phycisphaerales > SM1A02 > VGXO01. Next base: position 901 of record JBMTTG010000086.1, read on the forward strand.
ATCCCCAGCGAGCCGTGGCTCGCCTCGCTCGAGCCGAGCCTCGCGACCCGCGCTCGGCGCGCCGCGATCTCGATCGCGATGGCCTCCGACGAGACCGACCGTGCCGTCGAGCTGCTCGAGCAGGCGATCGCCGCCGATCCTCGGCTTGCGGGCGTCTACGGAGACCACTTCCTCGCGAAGTGGATCGACCGGCTTCGCCCCGAGTCCGACTACGACGAGCAGACCGCCGCGTACTTCGCGTTCTATCGCGATGCCATGCCCTCGCCGCCGCTCACGCGTGGCCGGCAGCGCCGCAACCTCGATCGGCTCGATGCGGTGATGGCGACCCTCGCCGAGAGCGGCGTCGATCCGCGCGGACTGCCTGCGATCGTGCAGGCGTTCCAGGGCTGCCACGCCCGCACCGAGGTCTACGACCGCGCCGACATCGAGCGGGTCTTCGGGCCGATCGCGGAGATCCCGCCGCTGACCGCGGCGAGGCTCGCCTCCGCGATGGGGGCGAGCCTGAACGGCGACTGGCGCAATCGCGAGGCCCAGCGGGCTTCGGGCGTCAAGCGAAGCGACGACGAGATCGCCCAACTCGTCGACCGCGGCTACGGCGTCGCGATCGACCTGATCGGCACGGCGCTCGCGCAGCGGCCCGACGCCTGGAACCTCGCGGTGCTCAGCGCCGCCCTCACCTACGACCGCCTGCAGTTCCAGGAGTCGATCGCCGGCGGCCCGGATCCCGAGACCTTCGATGCGTACCGCCGCAACGCCTTCGCCGCCTTCGCCGAGGCCGCGAGCCGCTATCGGGAAGCGCTCGGTCGCGGCGAGACCCGCGACGATCCGGGCGTCTACCGCCGCTGGTTCGGCGCCGCGATGGGCACCGCCGAACTCAACTTCCTCCGCCCCGAGGACCTTCCCAAGGAAGGCACGCTGCAGGACGACCAGATCGACCTGATCCGCGCCTCGATGCAGGCGCTCGAGCCGGAGGCGTACGACCGCCACGTGACCGCCTTCGCCAACGACGTGCAGGCCGCGGTCGCCCGCGCGACGCCCGAGACGAAGCCTCGTCTCGTGCGGCACGCCCTTCGCGTGATCGGCGAGCATCCCTCCGGCGCGAGCCTCCGCGCGATGCAGGAGCTCTATCGCGACCTCGTCAAGGACGAGATCAAGCTGCGCCTTGCGATCGACGGCGACGACCGGGTCGGCGTCGGCGAGCCCTTCGGGGCCATGCTCTCGCTTCGCTTCACGCACTCGGTCGATCGCGAGACCGGAGGCTTCGGGAAGTACCTGCAGAACGGCGTCTACGCGCGGGTCGGCAACCAGTTCCGCGTCGTCAACTACCGCGACGAGCTCGAGAAGGCGATCCGCACCGGCTTCGGCGACCGCTTCGAGATCGACTCGATCGGCTTCTTCGACGCCTTCATGCCGCCGCGAGGCGTCGTCGAGGAGGGCGAGGAGGGCTGGATGGAGAAGCCGCTCGCCTACCTCGTCCTGCGTCGCCGCGATGCGGCGATCGACTCCGTGCCGGAGATCGTGATGGACATGCAGTTCACCGATCAGGCCGGGCCGGTCACGCTCGCGATCGCGAGCAACACGCCGCTGCTCGAACTCGGCGCCGATCGCTCGCCGCGACCGTGCCGCGAACTCGAGGTGAGCCAGCTCGTCGATGTGCGCGGGCTTCTCGAGGGAGACGGCGAGCCGCCGACCCTCGAGGTGCGTCTGCGCGGCAAGGGCGTGCTGCCCGAGGTGCGGGAGGCGCTCGCGGGCCTCGACACCGCCCTCGCCGGCTACACCATCGCCGAGGACGGCCTCGAGGTGGAGCCGCCGATGGTCCTCTCCGACGGCAGCGCGAATGCGAGTCCGATGTCGATGCGGCTCGGCGGTCCGCAGCCTCCCGCCGGCGGCTATCCGGAGCCCGACGCGGACGGGCTCTATCGCCTGCCCGTCGAGCAGACCGTGCGCATCACCTACACGCGGGCGGGCGGCGCCGTCGGCGACGCGTTCAACCTGCCGACCCTCGCCGCAGCGGTCGACGGCTCGCTCGAGAGCCGCTTCTACGACGAGCTCGACATCATGCCGGTCGAGGGCGAGGCGGTGCCGATCGGCCGCCGCTCGGGATGGGTGCTGCCCACCGCGATCCTCGCCGTCGCCGCCGCGATCGTCGTCGCGATCGTGTGGCGCCGGCGGCAGCCGCAGGCCGAAGCACTCGAGCGTCTTTGGAGCCCGGCGCGGCTCACGCCGCTCGGCGTCGTCACGTCCCTTCGTCGCCTCGAACGCGAACGCGGGAACTCCCTCGGCGAAGGCCGCAAGAAGACGCTGCACGAGGAGATCGCGGCGCTCGAGCGGCGCTTCTTCGGTCCCGGCGCCGCGGTCGCGAGCGAACCGGAACTCCGCGCGGTCGTCGAGCGCTGGTCGAGGGCCTGAGCACCTCCGTCCCCGCTCGCGTGCGAGCGCCGAGGTTCCTGACGCATGAGTGTCGATACGTTGCTCGTCGTCTCGGCCGTGCTCGCGGCGATCCTTGCCCTGATCGCCCTCGCCGCCGGCGCCTTCGCGGCGCTGCGGCTTCCCCGCCGAGGCGGCCCGCGATGCCGCTACGACCTCGCGGCGTCGGGACCGCTGCCGCTCGTCTGCCCCGAGTGCGGCACGACGGTCTCGCGCGTCGGGCAGACCGCGCGGCCGCTGGTCACGCGGCGCTCGGCGATCCTCGGCCTCGGCTTGCTCGCGACGAGCGCCGGACTGTTCACGCTCCGATACCGCGAGCCCCTGCTTCGGGCAGTTCTTCCGGCGTGGATCGAACTCGACGCGGTCTCGCAGGGCCCGTGGCAGGTGCGGCTGCTCGAGCGTCGCGACCAGTCCACCGTGCCTCCGGAGATGCCGCGCCGAATCGAAGTGCGCTTCGAGGGAAGCCTGGTGTTCGCCTTCGAGGGCTCGTACGTGCGGGCCGGCGCGGCGACGTGGGCGCCGCTCCAAGCCGCGGACGCCGGCCCACGGCGCGTCTGGCCGCCGCCGCTTCGCTCTCCGGACTTCGGATCTCCGGATCGCCTTCCGCCGGCCGGCACGCCGGGGATGCTCGGCGATGGCGATGGCGATGGCCGACCCGACCTCGCCATCGAAGATCCCTCCGGCGGCAGCGGCGGCTTCACGACGACCTATCTCTTCACGCTCGAGCCGACAGGCACGGTCGTGCCGAGCGCGATCCTCGAGAACGCGTTCGTCGTTCGACGCGACGACGACTCGGCCTTCGAGGCGGTCGGCTTCGATCCGCAGTTCTCCTACCGATGGACGAGCGGCGCGGCCAGCCCGCGGCCGCGGATCGTGCTCGCACCCGACGGCGCCGGCCCGCGAGCGAACTGGGACTGCGACACCGACGTCATGCGGCGCGATCCGCCGACCGAGTCGCAGTGGCAGGCGCTCCTTGAAGCGGTTCGGCTCGGCGTGCAGCGTGCTCGCGAACAGACGCAGCCTGGCGGCGATCCCGCGAGCGAGCCGTGGCTCGGTCCGCTGCTCGGCGCCTTCTGCGATCTCGCCTACGCAGGCCACGTCGATCTCGCATGGCGCTTCCTCGACGAGGCATGGCCCGAGGGCGCCGTCGCGAGCTGGGGCGAGCCCCGCGCGAAGGACGCGTTCGCCGCCGAACTCGCCGAGGCGCTCTCGCAGAGCCGCTGCGCCGAGGCGCTCGGCTTCCCGGGCGGCCCGCCGTCGCGTTGATTCGCCGCTCCTTCGGGGACGAGCCCTCGCGAAGGCGGGCTGCTAGCATCCGCCCCTTCGTTTCCGCCCGTTTCCGCGTCGACCGCCCCGCCGGTCCTGAAGAGTCCCGACCATGAAGTCCACCGATCTCCGCCCCGGCATGGCCATCCTGCTCGACGGCAACATGTACGTGATCACGCAGTACACCCACGTCACCCCGGGCAACCTGCGGGCGTTCGTGCAGGTGAAGATCAAGAACCTCGAGAACGGCACGATCATCGAGAAGCGGCTTCGCTCCGGCGAGGAGGTCGAACGGATCGAGCTCGACCGGCGTCCGATGGAGTACCTCTTCTCGAGCGGCGGCACCCACACCTTCATGGACACCGAGAGCTACGACCAGCACGAGCTCTCCGACGACCTCGTGGGCGAACTGATGGTCTACGTGAAGCCGAACACGCAGATCGTGGTGCTGTGGGCCGACGGCAAGCCGGTCTCGATCGAGCTTCCCAACGTGGTCGAGCTCGTGGTGACCGACACCGCGCCGGGCATCAAGAACGCGACCGCGACGAACCAGCTCAAGGAGGCGGTCTGCGAGACCGGCCTCAAGACCCGCGTGCCGCCCTTCATCAACATCGGCGAGCTGATCCGCGTGAACACCACCGACGGCAGCTACAGCAGCCGCGCGAAGGAGTGATCGCGGCGAGCCGCCGCGACACCAGCCACTTCGATTCCGGGTCCCGCCTCAGAACCGCCGGACGATGACGGTGTCGTTCTGCCCGCCGAACCCGAAGGAGTTCGAGAGGCAGACGTCGACCTCGGCGGGCCGTGCCGCGTTGGGCACGTAGTCGAGATCGAGCGAAGGATCGGGATCGCGCAGGTTGATCGTCGGCGGCAGCATGCGATCGCGGATCGCCAGCACGCACGCGATCATCTCGACCGAGCCGGCCGCGGCGATCAGGTGGCCCATCATGCTCTTGATCGAGCTCATGGGGATCCGGGGCGCGAGCTCGCCGAAGACCCGCTTCACCGCGGCGGTCTCGATCGAGTCGTTCTCCTGCGTGCCGGTGCCGTGGGCGGAGATGTACTGGACGCCGGGACGGCCGCTCGCATCGATCGCGGCCGCATCGATCCCGGCCTGCGCGAGCGCCGCATGCATCGCCGCGGCGGCGCCTCGCCCCTCGGGCTGGATGTCGGTGATGCGGAAGGCGTCGGCGCTCGAGCCGTAGCCGATCACCTCGACGAGCGGCTCCGCGCCGCGCCGCTTGGCGTGGTCGAGGCGCTCCAGAACCAGCATGCCCGAGCCCTCGCCCATCACGAAGCCGTCGCGGTCTCGGCTGAAGGGCTTGCTCGCCCTCGTCGGCTCGCCCTTGGAGGTGCTCAGGGCGGTCAGCCGGTTGAAGCCGGTGATGCCGAGCACGTGGATCATGGTGTGGGTGCCGCCGGTGAGCATCACGTCGGCGTCGCCGCGGCGGATGATGCTGAACGCCTCGCCGATCGCCTGCGTGCTCGCGGCGCACGCGGTGAGGCAGTTGTAGGCCGGCCCGCGAATGCCGAACTCCCGCGCGAGATGCGCGAGCGGCATGTTCGGCTCCTGCTCGATCTCCCGCGAAGCGCTCATCAGCCGCAACGCGGCCTCGACCCACTTGCGTCCATCGACCTTGCTCGCCGCGGCGTCCCACCCGGCAAGGTTGCTCGCCGCGTACGGATCGAAGTCGAGCACGCCTTCGCCCGCGCCGAGGTAGAGCCCGACGCGACGGCGATCGAGCTCCGCGAACGCATCGAGCTTCGCCTGCCGCCACGCCTGGCTCGCGGCGCCGAGGGCGAACGCGCTGTTCAGGCCCGCGTGCGCGTGCACCGACGGGTCCTTCACGAACTTCGCGAGGTCGTAGTCGCGGACCTGGCCCGCGAAGGTCGTCGGGAAGGTCCGTGCGTCGAAGCGATCGATCGGCGCGATGCCGCTCTCGCCGGCGAGCAGCCGCTTCCAGACCGTCTCGAGGTCGTGCCCGAGCGGCGTCACCCAGCCCATGCCGGTGATGACCACCCGGTCCCGATCGCTCGGTGCGGCAAGGTGCTCGGCAGCCATCTCAGGAAGCCCTCCTCAGGAGCACCGCCGCGACCTGCCCGCCGAGGCCGATGCTCACCGCGAGCACCGGCCGCAGCGCAGCGTCCCGCGCGGGCGCGGCCGCCGCGTCGAGGCCGACCACGCGGCCCGCATTGATCCGGGCCGGCAGCCGCTGGGTCGAGAGGCATTGCGCCGCGACCGCGACGGGAAACGCGCCCGCGCCTGCGGCGCAACTGCCGACGTTCGGCACCACCGTGACGAGCGGGATCTGCGACACCCGCGCCGCGAAGACCTTCGACAGGCCGGCCCGCTCCACCGCATCGACCGACGCGATGCCCGAGCCGAACGGCGCGATCGCATCGACCTCGCTCGCGGGCACGCCGGCATCCTCGAGCGCCGTCTCGATCGCCGCGGCGATCTCCTCGCCTGCCGGATCGAGCTCCATGCCGGCGCCATCGAAGGCCGCCGCATGCGCGGCGCCGAAGCCCGCGATCTCCGCGTGGATCCTCGCTCCCCGCGCCTTCGCCGACTCCTCCGCCTCGAGCACGAGGATGCCTCCGCCCTCGCCGACCACCGTGCCGCCGGCATCCTCGGCGAAGGGCCGCACGATGGTCGCGGGATCGTGCTCCGCGCACGCCTTCGCGATGCGGCCCGCGAACTCCTGTCGCAGCAGGCCCATCGGGTTCAGCTTGCTTTCGGCGCCGCCGGAGAGGCAGCAGTCCGCGTCGCCTCGCTCGATGACCCGCATGCTCTCGCCGATCGAGAGCCCGCCGCTCGCTTCGGCGCAGGTGATCGTGTTGCTCGGCCCCTGGCAGTCGTGAATGATCGTCACGTGGCAGGCGAGCATGTTCGGGAGGTACTTGAGCATCCAGAGCGGCGTCAGGTTCTGCATGCCCGACTCGCCCCAGCGGCCGATGTTGAAGGAGCCGTCGGCGGCGACGCTTGCCGCGAGCGCCGCGGTGAGTTCGTCGACATCCGCCGCGATGAGGCCCGCGCCGATGTGGCAGCCCACGCGGGACGGCGCGATCGTCGGCGTGGCGTCGGGATCGGTGCCCCGGGTGACGAGGCCCGCATCGGCGATCGCCGCGGCCGCGGCGCCCACCGCCAGCTCGATGTCCCGCGACATGACCTTCGCCGCCTTGCGGTAGCTCTTGGGGACCACGCTCCGCGGATCGAACTTCTCCGGCGGCACGCTCGCGGCGAGGCAGGATCGGAAGCCGGTCGCGTCGAAGGCGGTGATCGGGGCGATGCCGGTCCGGCCCTCGCAGAGAGCCTCCCAGAGCGGCTGCATGCCGGCGCCAAAGGCCGAGATCGGTCCAAGACCGGTGATGACGACGCGTCGGGGGTCCGCCATGGGGGCGAGAGTGTACCCCTCCCCGCGTGGTCCTCCCGACGGCGTCCGAAGTGAACCTATGCTCGCCGCTTCAGCGAACGCCTCGGGCTTCGCGACTCTTCGGCCGATCGACTGCCCGAGGCCCCATGCCCCCCTGCGACTGGTCTCCATCCTCCTGGCAGCAGCGGCCAAGCCTGCATCAGCCCGACTACCCCGATCCAGCCGCGGCTCGACGCTGCCTGGGCGAGATCGCGGAGTTGCCGCCGCTCGTCTCGAGCTTCGAGATCGAGCGTCTCCGCGAGCAGCTCTCGGAGGCGGCCGAAGGACGACGCTTCCTGCTTCAGGGCGGGGACTGTGCGGAACGGTTCGCGGACTGCCGCTCCCCCCTCATCGCGGCGAAGCTCAAGATCCTCCTTCGGATGGGGCTGGTGCTCTCGGAGTCCGGCGGACGCGAAGCGCTCCTCGTGGGCCGGATCGCCGGGCAGTACGCGAAGCCTCGCACCGCGCCCACCGAGACGATCGGCGGCGTCACGCTGCCGAGCTATCGAGGCGATCTCGTCAACCGCGCGGGATTCTCCGCGGCGGAACGCACGCCCGATCCGCACCTGCTCCTTCGTGCGCACTCCCGCGCCGCGATGACGCTCAACTTCATCCGGGCCCTCCTCGACGGCGGCTTCGGCGATCCGTCGCATCCGGAGTGGTGGCGCCTCGACGACCGCACGCCGACCGCGAAGTCGGCGGCGATGCTCGAGTCCTACGAGCGACTCGTGGCCCAGCGGCTCGCGCGTCCGGAGCGCCGCCTCGAACGCGACTCTCGGCCCGACTTCTTCACGAGCCGCGAGGGCCTCGTCCTCGCCTTCGAGGAGGCGCAGACCCGCCAGGTCCCCCATCGCGCCGGCTGGTGGAACCTCTCGACGCACTTCCCGTGGATCGGCGCCAGAACGCTCGATCCGCAGGGCGGCCACGTCGAGTACTTCCGCGGCCTCGAGAATCCGATCGCGATCAAGATCCCGCCGGACCTCGCGCCCGCGAAGCTCGTCGAACTGCTGGAGATCCTCGATCCGAAGCGGACCCCGGGCCGCATCACGCTCGTCCACCGTCTCGGCGCCTCGCAGGTCGAGCGCCTGCTTCCGCCGCTGATCGCCGCCGCGGAAGGCACCCGCCGTCGGCCGCTGTGGGTCGTCGATCCGATGCACGGCAACACCCGCGTCGCGCGGCTGACGCTTCCGGATGGTGCGACCGCGGAGGTCCGCACCCGCAACTTCGACGAGATCCTCGCCGAGATCGAAGCGAGCTTCGCCGTGCATCGGCGCCTCGGCAGCGTGCTCGGCGGCGTGCACTTCGAACTGACCGGCGAGAACGTCACCGAATGCGTCGGCGGTTCGGGCGGACTCTCCGAAGGCGACTTGACGCGGGCCTATCGATCCCCGATCGACCCCCGGCTGAACGACGAGCAGTCGATCGAGATGGCGTTGCTCGTCGCGAACCGGATCCGCGAAGGCGCGGCCGGAGAGAGTGCGGGCGACAGGGATCGAACCTGCACGGGTTGCCCCACCAGAACCTAAATCTGGCGCGTCTGCCAATTCCGCCACGCCCGCAGCGAGCGATAGCATACGACCGCCCGGGGAACGCCTCCTTCGATTGCGACGCGCTTGCGACGGTCGGCGTCGATCCCCGCCGTCCTCATGGAGTCCCGACGATGTCCTTCAGCCGATCCGCCGCCGCCAACGTCGTGCCCCTCCTCTCTCGGGTGCTCCTTGCCGGCCTGATGGTGCCGATGGGTTGGACGATGCTCACCACGCAGGCGACCTACCAAGGCGAAGACCTCGAATGGCTGCAGAAGCTCGGCGTGATCGAGTCGCCCGCGGCGGCGTTGGCGTCGTTCCGACTCGCGGTCGCGCAAGACGGCTCAGGGTCCGGCTCCGGTTCCGACGCCGCGGCCGTGCCGCCACCCTCCGACTCGGGCGCCAGCGGCGCTTCGAGCGACGAGACGCCGCCGGTCGACGGGCCAGGCATCGTCGCCCCCGCCGACCCGCCACCGACTCAGGTCGAGACCACCTCGAGCGACGCCATCGCCGGCGAGGATCCGACGACCGAAGCCCCGGCGATCGAGCCCGTTCCCGACGAACTCGAGGGCGTCGAGGCCCGGCGACTCTACGGCTATGCGATCACCTTCGCCGACGCGGGTTGGCCGCAGCCCAAGCTCCTGGCGTGGGGATTCGCCTTCCTGATGCTCGTGGGCGGCGCGCTGACCCTGCTCGGCCTGCTCACCCGGATCTGGGGCCTGCTCTTCGCCGCCGCGGCCGGAAGCCTCTTCTGGATCGAGTCCTGGCCGATCGTCGCTGAACACTGGATGTTCGGCCTCGACGACGCTGCGTTCCTGGTGATCGCCGCCCAGTCCACCTTGGCGGTGCTCTCGCTCGGCCTGGTCTTCTCCGGCGGAGGCTTGCTGAGCCTCGATCACGCGGTGTTCCGCCGTCGCGACGGATCCGAGGCGGACGACGCGATCGCGTAGTCCATTGGCCAAGCGCCGCCCGCTGCTCGGGCGCGGGCGCATCGCGGGCGGCGGCACCCGTCGCAGCCGCGCCCATCGGCATTTCGGCAGCTTGGAACGATCGAGGCGAGACCGCGATCGATGATGCAGCGTCGATCCGTCCGATCACGGAT
>JBMTTG010000087.1:0-10391 GCA_049449095.1 Phycisphaerales bacterium
CTCCCCGATGTCCTCCGCCCAGAGGTCGGGCTTCTCGCGCTGCAGCCGCTCCATCAACTCCACGCAGCGAGGATCGTCGAGCACCGACAGTTCGATCCCCTCCTTTCGCATCCAATCCTCGGCGCCCATGAAGGTGCGGTGTTCACCGATCACCACGCGCGGGATCTTGTAGAGGATCGCGGTGCCCGAGCACATCGGGCACGGCGAGAGCGTCGAGACGAGGGTCAGGTCCTTCCAGTCGCGGCGCCGTCCCGCGTGGCGGATGCAGGACATCTCCGCATGGGCCGTCGGATCGCCCGACTGCACTCGCTCGTTGTGCCCCGCCGCGACGATCCTTCCCTCGCGATCGACGAGCACGGAGCCGATCGGGATCCCGCCCTCCGACCAGCTCTTCTTCGCCTGGTCGATGGCGGCGGTCATCCACTCGTGGGCGGCGGCGGGATCGATCATCGGGAGTCTCCGGGTGCTGGGCGGCGAAGCGATGCTTCGCGGTCACGAGTCGGTGCATCGGTCCGTATCCCGACGCTCCTTGCGAAGCCGATCAGCTCGCAAGCTCGACACCTCGTCGCGTCGCTGCCGCCTTCAAGGCCCGATCGAAGGAGAGGAGCCTGCCGCTGGTTCGCGCCGCGAGTTCGAGATAGGCCGCGTCATAGGAGGTGAGGGACTCGGCTCGAGCGACGTCGAGGACGCGCGCCAGATCAGGGCCGTCGATCGATGGCTCGATGACAATCCCGCACCGGATGAACAGTTCAACGATCTCCCCGACCTGCTCACGGCTCCACCGACCTCGGCGTTCACCAACCGTCAGGGCATTGGCAACCTCGACCGGCAGGTGGGCCGGTGCGATGAACCAGGCGGGGCCATCGGACGAGTTGGACGCGAAGAGCCGCTCGAGCACTGCGACCGCCGCGTCCTCGACGAGCCAGGCCAGCACGGCGCTCGCGTCCACCACGATCGGGGCGGAGCGCTCGACCCGACGCTCGGTCACCATCGCCGCCCCGCTTCGATCAGTTCACGAATCTCGTCCGTCGAGGCAGGCGGGCTCGCGATTCGGCTTCGGAGGCTTCGCCACGCCTCGGCGAGGCTGGGCCCGGGCGGCTGCTCCAGCGGCTCAGGCCGACGGAGCTCCGCAATCGCCTGGCCGCGACGCTCGATGATCACGATCGCCCCTCCTTCGACCCTGCGGAGCAGGTCGGAGAGATGGGTCTTCGCCTCGAAGACACCGACTCGATACTCGCCTCGCCGGCTGGACATCCGAAAAGGATGGTCTAGTCAGTTGACCTAGTCAACTGCGGCGACTGCCTTTCTCGCAAGAAGAACGACGCCGCGTGTGGCGGGGCGTCGGCGGAGGGTCGGAATGTCCGGGACTCGGGGACTCAGCCCTTGGCGTGGGTCGCGTTCCACGTCGCCTTGAAGTCCTTCATGGCGGCGAGGAACTGATCCTCCATGCCCTTGAACGACTTCTTGTCGACGAGTTGCTGACGCAGATCGGACTTCGCGCCGCGGAAGTGCTCGAGAAGACCCGCCTCGAACTCGTGCACGTCCTTGGCCGGCAGGTCGTCGAGCAGCCCCTTGCTGCCCGCGAAGATCGAGAGGCACTGGTCGATGACGTCGAAGGGCTGGTACTGCCCCTGCTTCAGCAGTTCGACCATGCGGATGCCGCGGTCGAGCTGACGCTGCGTCGCGGTGTCGAGCTCGGTGCCGAGCTGGGCGAACGCCTCGAGCTCGCGGAACGCCGCGAGGTCGAGTCGCAGCGAGCCGGCGACTTCCTTCATGGCCTTGATCTGGGCGTTGCCGCCCACGCGGCTGACCGAGATGCCGACGTTGATCGCGGGACGCACGCCGGCGGCGAAGAGTTCCGGCTGCAGGTAGATCTGACCGTCGGTGATCGAGATCACGTTGGTCGGGATGTACGCCGACACGTCGCCTTCCTGGGTCTCGATGATCGGCAACGCGGTCAGCGATCCGCCGCCGTTCGCGTCCGACAGCTTCGTTGCACGCTCGAGCAGGCGGCTGTGCAGGTAGAAGACGTCGCCGGGGTACGCCTCGCGTCCGGGCGGACGGCGAAGCAGCAGCGAAAGCTGGCGGTAGGCGACGGCCTGCTTGGAGAGGTCGTCGTAGACGACGAGGACGTGCTTGGGCGTCTTGCCGTCCTTGCCCTGCCACATGAAGTACTCGCCCATCGCGGTGCCCGCGTACGGCGCGATGTACTGCAGCGGCGCGGAGTACGACGCCGGGGCGGAGACGACGATGGTGTAGTCCATCGCGCCGTTGGTCCGCAGGGTCTCGACGACTCCGGAGACCGTCGACTCCTTCTGGCCGACCGCGACGTAGATGCAGACCACCGCGTTGGGCGTGCCCCAGTACTGCTTCTGGTTGATGATGGCGTCGAGGCAGACCGCGGTCTTGCCGGTCTTGCGGTCGCCGATCACGAGTTCGCGCTGGCCCCGACCGACGGGGATCATCGAGTCGACGGCCTTGATGCCGAACTGGAGGGGCTCCTTCACCGGCTGACGAGCCGCGATGCCGGGAGCCACGATGTCGACCTTGCGGGTCTGCGTGGTGGTGATCGCCGGGCCGCCGTCCACCGGACGCCCGAGCGGATCGACGACGCGTCCGAGCATCTCCGAGCCGACCGGCACCTCGAGCAGTCGGCCGGTGCCGCGGACGGTGTCGCCCTCGCGGATGCCGCGGTCGCTTCCGAAGAGCACGCAACCGACGGTGTCGGCCTCGAGGTTCATCACCTGTCCGGTGATCACGCCGTCGGCGCCCTCGAACTCGACGAGTTCGCCGGCCATCACCTTGCCGAGGCCGTAGACCCGGGCGATGCCGTCTCCGACCTCGATCACCTGCCCGACGTCGGAGACCTCGAGTTCGCTGCCGAACTGCTCGATCTCCTGCTTGATGACGGATGCGATCTCGTCGGTCTTGATCTTCACGCTCTCGTCTCCTCGGCGGTCTCGACCGCCGCTGATTCACCTGAAGAAGTGGAGCCGGGCCGCGTCGCGGACGCGATCAGGAGGCCTCGTCCACGTACCTTTCGAACTGGCTGCGGACCTCGGGATTCCCCTGGGTCAGCAGCGACTGCCGCATGCGCCGCAATCGAGTCGCGACGGATCCGTCGATCAGACGATCGCCGATGCGAAGCTTGATGCCGCCGATCATCTCCGGATCGGCCTTGGCCTCGATCACCGCCTCCTTGCCGAGCGTCGCCTTGATCCGATCGCGGACGAGCTGCTGAAGCGTTCCGCCCAGCATCTCGCCCGGCGTGAACACGGTGACGTGCAGCCGGCCCTCCTCGCGATCGAGGATCGCGCGATACGCCGACGCGAGCGAGGCGATCTCGCCCGCGCGGCCCCGGCGGTTCATCACGAGCATCGTGCGGAGCACGAGATCGCTCGAACGGCCGGAGAGGACCTTCCGAAGCGCCTCGCCCCGGCGGTCTCGGTCGACCATCGGCGAGCGAAGCATCTCGAGGAACGCCGGCTCGGCGTGGATCGCCGAGTCGATCGCCTCGAGTTCGGCGGCGACTTCGGAAGCCTTGGTCGCTCCACCGGCCTTCGTCGCGAGCTCGTAGAGGCTCTCGGCGTAGACGGTGGCGACCTGATCGTGGGCGGCGGTCATGGCGTTGATGGAGTCCGGCTCAGTTGACCCTGCCGCCGTTCACCTGGGAGAGGGTCTCCTCCACCAGGCGCTGCTGATCCTCGGGGCGAATCTCGCGACCGAGGATCCGAGTGGCGACCGCCGAGGCGAGCGACGCGGCGTGCTGATGAAGTTCACCCACCGCACGGCGCTTCGCCGCCTCGATGTCCGCGTTGGCCTTGGCCATCATCGAGGCGAGTTCCGCCTCGTTGCGGGCCCGAAGCTCCTCCGCCGCCCGGCGAGCCTGCTCGCGGGCGTCGGAGATCATCTTCGCGGCCTCTTCGCGGGCCTTGGCGAGTTCGGCCGCGTGGGCCTCCATCGCCGCCTTCGCCTTGCGACCAGCCTCCTCGGCGGCACGAATCTCGCCGAGGATCTTCTCGTTGCGGGCATCGAGCGCCTTCACGATCGGCGGCCAGACCTTGACCGCCAGCAGCGAGAAGAGCGCCAGCGACACCACCAGCGTGACGATGGCGGTGAGGACGTCCGCGCCCGAGGACGGGATCGGACCGGACCCGTCGCCGGCAGCGAGCAGGAGCAGCGAGGTCATGAGTCGCTCCGAGAAGAGGACGACGGGATCAGCTGCTGAAGCCGAGCAGGCCGACGACGACGGCGAACAGGGCGACGCCTTCGATGAGGGCGGCCGTGAGGATCATGTTGATGAAGATCTTGCCGGCCATCTCGGGCTGACGGGCGATCGACTCGACCGCGCTGCCGCCGATGCGGCCGATGCCCATGCCGGCGCCGAGCACGGCGAGACCGGCGGCGAGACCCGCACCGAGTCCCTGCATGGTGTTGACGCGAGCAGCCGCCTCCTGAGCGAGGGCGGGGTTCGCGGCCGCGACCGCGGTGGCGACGAAGGCGAGGATCGACAGCGTGAACAGGTTCTTCATGTCAGGTCCGCTCCAAAGGTCCCGAGGATCCGGGGGGCGAAAGTCACGGCGGTGGGTTGGTTGGGGTCAGTCCCGACGCTGGCCGCCGCCAGCGAAGGGGGAGAACTCTAATCGGAAACGCGTCTGGCGAGGCACCGCCCCGCCGAGAGATCAGTGATGGGCCGCGGCCTCCGCGCCGTGATGGCCCTCGTGGCCATGGTGCTCGTCGTGCTCGTGCTCCTCGTGGCTCATCGTGCTGATGAAGACCGCGGTGAGGAACATGAAGATGAAGGCCTGAAGGAACGCCACGAAGACCTCGAGGACGCCGATCAGGACCGCGAAGAGGGCCGAGACGAAGGTGATTCCGCCGACGGCCAGCATGCCCAGGCCGCTGCCGAGGGCCAGCCCGCCGAAGCCCAGGAGCGTGGCCATCAGGGTGTGGCCGCCGACCATGTTGGCGAAGAGGCGAATGGCCAGTGCCGCCGGCTTGATGAACAGGCCGAGGAACTCGACGACGAAGATGATCGGAATGACCAGCCAGAGCCCCTTCGGACCGGCGACGAGGTCGTGCCCGCCGCAGAGGTGCTCGATCCAGCCGCCGAATCCGAGTTCCCGGATCGAGTGGATCTGGATGACGACGAAGGAGATGAAGGCCAGGGCTCCGGTGACCGCGAGACTCGCGGTGGCGGTGCCGCCGAAGAACACCCACGCCTCCTGCTCGGCCGAGTTCCTCGTCACCACGTGCTGAAAGTCCATCAGGGGGATGAGGCCCATCAGGTTCAGCACGAGGATGAAGAAGAAGAGCGAGAGCAGATAGCCGAGGTATCGCTTGGTCAGCCGCTCGCCCATCACCGGCACGAGCATCTCGTCCCGCAGATAGACCACGATCGACTCGATCAACTGGGCGAGACGGCCCTTGGTGACCCAGCGCTCGGTGCCCTGCGAATCCGGGCCGATGGTGATCCGCTTCGCCGCGTGCGTCAGCATCAGGAACGCGAGGACCGCGCCGAGGCAGATCATCACGAGGCTGAACTTGACGGCGCCGTTGGTGAGCGGAACCGGCTGGTCGAGCACGTGCCCAAGCGGATTGAACTTCCCTCCGGCGGCCAGCAGCGTCAGGGTGTCGAGCATGCGAAGCGAATCGAAAGGAGGAGGACTCGGTCAGGAACGATCGCCGGACGGGAGGTTGTTCCCGCGTTGCGGCGCGGCTTGGGACAAGGCGTTTCCGACGGCTCTGGCCAGGACCGCGGTTTCCGCGAAAAGACAGGCCAGATACGTCCCCGCCACCGCCAAAAGGAACGGCTTTCCCGGCAGCGAGAGGGCGGAGTATAGCGAGACCGCAAGCAGCGGAGTCAAGAGCAGTCGCACCACGGTGGCCGCAAGCCAGGAAGTCATCCAGTCGCTCGCCGGACGCTCCGCCGACGGGCGGAGAATCGCCACTCCCAGGAGCGCCGTCGCCGCCGAGACCGTCGCGCCGAGCGCCGCGGCGCCGCCCGCCTGCGCGAGCCGTTCGCCAATCGCGAACGCGACGCCGGCGGCCACCACCGAAACGCCCAGGGCGGTGCCCGCGAGCAGCCACGGCGAGACCCGGAACCGCGGCTCGCGATCCTGCGGGCGGAGCGACGAGGCCTCGGACGACGAAGGCGCCGCCTCGCTCACGAGCCTCCCCCATTCGCGGGCGAACGAGGCTTCGACCGCGCCGAATCGAGGCTGGCGTTCATCTTCCACGCCGATCGGACGAGCGTGGTGAGCCCGACCACGATCCCGACCACTCCGCCGACCGCGATCGACCACTTCCAGCCGGTGGCCCACTGGATCAGCCATCCGAGCAGCAGCCCGGCCCCTACCTCGCTGACCACCTGGAAGCCCAGGCCGAGCATCCGGTAGCCGATGCGGACCTCTTCCGCTTCGCGAGCGGCGTCGGTGCCGGTGAGGCCCTTGGTTCGGAGTCCGAGCATCGCGGAACGGTAGCGGGTTGCGACTCGGGCGGCGGCCTTCGGACCACACGACCCGGCGAGGGAAACGACGTCCCGACGCGACGCCCGAGCGTCCCCGAGACCTCTACCATGCCGCCCATGCCGATCCCCGACCGCGACATCATCGACTGCAGCGTCACTCGCCTCAATCGCACCGAGAGCCTCTTCATCCCGAGCGTCTTCAAGGGCCTCGGCACCACGCTGCGTCACGCCTTCCAGAACATCGGCCGCAACGGCTCCAACAAGGACACCCTCTGGGTGGTCCAGTACCCCGAGCAGAAGCGCGACGATCGCCCGGTCGAGGAGGGCGGCCAGTACCGGCCCTACTTCCGCGGCGTGCATCGGCTGAACAAGGACGAGGACGGCCGCGTCCGCTGCGTGGCCTGCTTCATGTGCGCCACCGCCTGCCCCGCGAACTGCATCCACATCGTCGCCGAGGAGAGCCCCTGGGACGATCGCGAGAAGTACCCCAAGCAGTTCGACATCGACGAGCTTCGCTGCATCTACTGCGGCATGTGCGAAGAGGCGTGCCCCTGCGACGCCATCGAACTCACGCCCCACTACGAGGTGACGGGGCTCTCGCGGCAGGAACTCATCTTCGACAAGACGAAGCTCCTCGAGGTCTACGACCAGACCGTCGGCGAGAAGCCGATGTGAGCCGCAGGGCGAGTCTCGACGTCGAATCCGATCGCCGTCGTCGGACCAGACTCCCGCTCGAGACTCGCCCGCTGCAAAGGCCCGCATCGCGACGGGAATCGCTCCGTTCCGCGCCACGATGAGTCGGTCCTCGCCCTCAGCACCACCCGAGAACGCCGCCGAGCAGGCCTCGCCCGCCGCGATCGCCGCGCTGATCGCAGCGGGCATGGTGTCGGCGATCAACCTCGGCGCCGCCAACATCGCGCTCCCGGACATCGGCCGAGCGTTTCTGGCGACGTCGAGCGACCTGACGCATGTCGGATTCGCCACGACGCTCGGCATGGCGGCGTTGATCCTCTACCTCGGACGTCTCTCGCAAAGCGTCGGACGTTCGCGCATGGTCCGGGTGGGTCTTCTCCTTTCGGTCCCGCTGTCGATCGCCGCCGCCTTCGCACCCTCGATCGGCACCTTGATCGCCGCCCGATTCGCGATCGGCGTGGCTGGGGCGATGATCTATCCGAACACGCTGGCCGAGATCGCCGTCACGACCTCCGGACCGAGACGAGTCCGCGCGATCGGACTCTGGTTCGGATGCACGATCGGCGCTGCGGCGCTCGGCCCGGTGGTGGCGGGCCTCCTCATGTCGGTCTTCTGGTGGGGCGTGGCGTTCCTGATCAGCGTGCCGGTGGCCTTGACGGCCATTGCGCTCGCGCGGCACCTGCCCCAACGGGCCGGCGAGGATCACGCTCCCGTCGACCATCTCTCGGGCGTGCTCGTCGCGGTGGGGGTGTTGACGTTGGCCACGGCGTTGAGTCTCGGAGGCACCGGCACGGCGCCGTGGGTCGGTCCGACGGCGGGAGTGGCGGCGCTGATCGTCCTTGTGGCGTTCCTGCGACGGCAGTCGACGCTGGCCCATCCGATCTTCGACTTGCGGGTCCTGCGGCGACCGACGTTTCTCGTCGCGGCCGTCGCGGGCGCCATCACCGTCGGCACGATGCTCGGCGGGTTCTTCCTGGGTCAGCAGTTCCTGCAGCAGGTCCTCGGCTACTCGACCTCCGCGTCCGGTCTCGCGGTGCTTCCGACCGGGGTCGCGATCCTGCTGACCTCCCCTCGAGCCGCCGCGCTGGGCGCTCGGTTCGGCGGGCGGACGATGCTGATCCTCGGCGCGGGGGTCGCTGCGGCCAGCATCGCGCTGATGATCGCCTGGAGCCCGGAGAGCGACTACCCCATCGTCGGCGCGTCGTACCTCGGGCTCGGCTGCGCGGTGGGCATCGTCGGAACCACCGTCTCGAGGACCCTCATGGCCAGCGTGTCCGGAGAGGAGGTGGCGATGGCCTCGTCGACCTCGGATCTCCAATCGTGCATCGGTGGCGCGCTGCTGATCGCCATCCAGGGAAGCGTGCTCGCGGTGGCGTACCACCACGCCTTCGATGTCGGGGCGAGTGCGCCGGCCTTCCATGACGTCGGCATCGACCAGTCGGCGCTCGATACCGCCCGGACCTCCCTCGCGTCGGCGCAGCACGTCGCCACGACGATCGAGGCCAGCGACGCGAAGGCCCTGACGACGCTCGCCCTCGATGCGTTCCTGGACGCATTTCGATCGGCGGCCTGGACCGGTGTGGCCATGCTGGCGGCCACCGCGATGTTTGTCGCAGTCCGGTTTCCCGGCCTCGCTCGGGAACGACGGCTCGAGGCCGACTACGGCGGGCCTCGACGCTTCTGAACCGTGCCGCTCCGCGGGCACCTGGGACCGATCGTTCAACCGCGCTCGGCGGACTTGGCGATCGCCCGCACACACTGACCCAGCAGCGCGGCATCCATCGTGCCTCGCGGCGGCAGGTCCGGACACTGCGACCTGGTCTCCGAGTCGTCGAGATCGAGGCGACAGATGTTGGAGTTGGACCACAGAGTTCGCGTGGGGTCCCGGCTCATCAGCGTCACGATCGACCGGAGCTCCCGCCGCGTTCTCGAGGCTTCGCGCGCCGACTCGAACCAGTCGGCCGCCGGCACCATCTCGAGGGCGTGTCCTTCACGCCGCGCGACCTCGACGAGCGTCGCCCACGAGAGGTTCTCGTAGGGCAGGAGATGATGGAACGAACACGGCGGCAGCGGGTGCCCGAGAATCCCGAGAATCCATTCCGCACAGACGTCGACCGGGCACAACGGCAACCGCAGGGACAGATCGGGCGCCGCCCCGATCCCGATCGAGGCGGCAAGCAGCAGATCCACGGCACCGTTGGCGTTGAACCGTGGCCGCTGCGAGTGCGGCAGCAGATACGGCACCCTCAGAATGCTTGCGGGCACGCCCTGCGCCGCGGCCGCGCCGCAGATCCGTTCGCCGCCCCACTTCGACTGGACGTAGGGCGACCGCAGCCCTTGGGGATCGTCGGCCAGCGCCGTCTCGAACACGACATCCCGGTCTCGGTAGGCGTCGGCGTTGAACACCGCCACCGAGGAGCCGAACGCGAGGCGCTTCGGCCGGCCGGTCGCCGCGAGATCGACGATCGAGCGCACTCCGTCGAGATTGGTCGCACGGATCTCCGACACGTCGCCCCACCACGCCACCTTGGCACCGACATGGAGAATCAGATCGACCCGATCGGCCAGTCTCGCGTGGGACTCCGCATCGAGCCCGAGACGCGGAGCCGCGAGATCGCCCTCGACGACGCGACAGCGGTCGTCGGGGACGGCGTGACCAAGCCCCTCGAGCACGTCGCGCAGGCGGTGCTCGGCGGTCGCCTCCGCGGTCGGACGCACCAGGCAGTGGACGGTCGCGTTCGTCAAGTTCAAGAGCCGCTCGAGCAGCGCCGACCCGAGCAGTCCGGCCGCTCCGGTCAGCAGCACCTCGCCGTCCCGCCACGGTGCGACCTCGCCCGCCGGCGGCGACAGCGGATCGAGTCCAAACGCATCGGCGGGAAACAAGGTCATCTCAGGCGTCCGGGAGATCGGCGTAGCCGACGCGGCGAAGATACGGCCTCCACGACTCGATCGACTCGTCGTGGATCCGCTCGATCAGCGGATCGGGGGGCAACGCCCTCGGCGTGCGGGCCGCGTCTCGGATCGGACCGACGGCCTCGAGGCGAAGTTCGCGCAGCACCCGATCGAGCTCGGCCTCGGGCGAGGCGCACAGATCCTCGTAGCGGACCGACACCACCCGATCCGCGGACAGCGCCCGCTCGACCTCAAGGAAGTGGAACATGCCCGTTCGGATTCGATCCCGGAGTCCGAGCACGTGGGTCTCGCTCCCGCACTCCGATCGCGCCGCGGC
>JBMTTG010000088.1:0-10281 GCA_049449095.1 Phycisphaerales bacterium
CCCCCCCCCCCCCCACGAACTGCTCCTCTTCTCGACGAAGCTGCAGGCCACGCGCGACGTCGCCTACAGCGGCGAGGGCATCGAGTACGAGACGCACTATCGGATCGAGGAGGACGACGCCGGTCCGGTGCTCTGGCAGCGGCGCGACTTCATGCCCGACGGCTATCCCGATGCCGGCGGCGTCGCGGTGCCGGTCGTCGAAGGCGTGCTCGGCTTCGCGGTCGAGGCCTACGACGGCGTCGCGTGGTTCGAAGAGTGGGACTCCGACCTCGACGGGCTTCCGTGGGCGCTTCGCATCACGATCACGTCGCTGCCCGACGGCGTCGATCCGAGCGATCCCGATCCGAAGGGACTCGTCACGCTTCGCACCCTCGTGCCGATCGATCGGATCGTGCCGCCTCCGCAGGAGGATGAAGAGGAGGAGGCGATGGAGGACGCGAACGCGGCGGCCGGCGAGGATGGCGGGCTCGGCGGCGCCGATGGGGGCGAGGGCGAAGCGATCTTCGACGACGTCGGTGGCGCGATTCCCGGCGACGTCGGAGGCGGACGGGGCGGTCGTGGCGGGCGCCCAGGCGCGGGCGGCGGTTCGGGCATCGGCAGCGGCGGCGGCGGCCAGGGTGGGCGAGGCGGCGGCCGCGGCGGTCCGGGCTCGACCAGCGGCCCCCGCTTCGACGCGGGCCCCGGCGGCATCAATCCCAATGCGACGGTGGGTCGCGGCAGCCGGTCGAGCCGCCTCGGTTCCACTCGCCCGGCGAACGGAGGCTCCTGAATGCGCCGCGGTGCGGTCGTCGTCATCGTGATCTGGGCGATCGCGATCGCCGCGTCGATCGTCGCGGCGGTCCAGCTGCTCGGATTCCGTCAGGCGACGATCGGCCGCGAGACGCTGGCGAAGGTGCAGGCCCGCTGGGCCGCTCGCGCGGGCATCGAGGAGATGATCGCGATCCTCGCGTGGCACGCGGAGAATCCCGATCCCGAGGACATGATGTCGGTCTACCGCGACCTCGAGGCCGCCGCCGACGGCGAGGTCGCGAGCGGCATGTGGCGCATCCGCCACCTTCGAGACGGCATCGAGGTCCCCGGGCCGCTCGACGAGCACTCGCGGCTCAACATCAATCGCCTGAGCCGCGGCGAACTGCTCAACCTCGAGAACATGACCCTCGACGTCGCCGACGCGATCATCGACTGGCGCGATCAGGACGACGAGGTCACCGGCATCGGCGCGGAGGAGGAGTGGTACCGCAATCGCGGCACCGGATACGCACCGCGCAACGAGGACTTCCGGCACCTCGCCGAGCTCGAGCTCGTGGCGGGCGTCTCGCCGGAGCGGCTCCGCGGAGAGGACTGGAACCTCAACGGCCAGCTCGATCCGAACGAGGATGATCGGGGCGCGAGCTTCCCCGACGACGATGGCAACGGCCAGCTCGACGCGGGATGGTCGGCGGCGCTCACCGCCGCGAGCCGATCGAGCGGCCGCACGATCTCCGGCGAGGAGCGGATCGACGTCGCCAGCAGCGACGAGGAGACGCTGACCTCCCGACTCGGCGTCGACGCGGAGCAGGCCAAGGCGCTCCTCGCCTACGCGCAGCGTCCCGACGCCACGATGGAGGCCCTGCTCCTGCAGGATCTCGGCAGCCTCGCCTCGGGGACCCAGCCGAGCCAGCAGCAGACCTCCGGGCGCAGCGCGCGATCCCGCCGAAGCCGGGCGGGCGTCGATCGCAATGCGGCCCAGACTCCCGGCAGCACCGCGAGGCCGCTTGACCGCGATCAGCTTCGGCTGGTCTTTCAGGAGGCCAGCATCGGATCCACGAACCTCGACGAGGGGCCCGGCAAGCTGAACCTCAACACCGCCTCGCGCGAAGCGCTTCGCCTGCTCTTCCCCGACGACCCCGACATCGCCGACTCGATCATCACGCTCCGCCAGGGACGCTCCGAGGGCCTCCTCAGCATCGTCGACCTGCTCGACGTCGATAAGATCACGCCGCAAAGACTCGCGGCGATTCGAAATCAGGTCGATGTCGTCGGCGACGTCTTCACGATCTCGAGCCGCGGGCGGGCGGAGTCGACCGGACTCGAGGTCG
Organism: Phycisphaerales bacterium; assembly: GCA_049449095.1. GTDB lineage: Bacteria > Planctomycetota > Phycisphaerae > Phycisphaerales > SM1A02 > VGXO01. The sequence continues at coordinate 2,079 of JBMTTG010000088.1, forward strand.
AAATCCTCGCCACGGTCGATCGTTCGACCCTCCCTGTCCGAATTCTCGAGTACCGCGAGCCCTGAGCTCGATCGCCGAGTCCGTTCCCTTGAATCGCCCGACCAAGTCCTCATCTCGCCGCCGGCGCGTTCCCCTCGATCCCTCGATCGTCGCCGTGGTCCGCCACGCGGGCGAGGGCTCGTGGGAGGCGCTGCTCGCGGTCGCCACCGACGGCGCGGTCCGCGTCCGGGAGCGGCGGCGGCTCGCGGCCGAGGCCTTGGGATCCTGGCTCGACGAACAGCGAGCGGGTACGAGGCTCGCGGTCATTCCCTCCGCCGCCACCATCTGCCGGATGTTCCGGCTGCCGGGAGTCGCGCCCGACCAGCTTCGGCAGGCGCTGCGGCTCCAGGCCGAGACGCATCTGCTCGGCGGCGTGCCGCGACATCGCACCGCGGTCGCGCCGCTTCCCTCGGGACTGCTGGGACCGGACCCGGTCGGCCTGCTCCTGGCCTGGCCGGAGCAGTCCCACGCCGGACTTCCTCCGGGCGCCGGCTGGCGGGCGGTTCCCGAGGTGCTCACCCTGCTCGCAACCCAGCAAGCCGGCGGATCGCTTGAACCCGGATTCGTCGCCGACGAGCGCGACGGCTCGATCGGCGTGCTGCTCGCCGGCCCGCATGGACCGCTCCTTCGCGCCACCTGCGAAGCCGGCGAAGGCGAGGATTGGCTGACCACGGTTCGCCGGGCACTCGTCGAGACGGCGATGGCGGCCGGCCACGACCCCTCGGAGTCCACGCAGGTCGCCGATCGACTCCTTGGCGGCGCCTCGGCGAAGGACGGCCTCGTCTGCAGCGGTCCGGTGGCGCCCGGCGTCTCGTCGGACGCGCGGATCGACTCGCTGCTCGCCGCCGCGGCGATGGCGGGAACCGGGCCGCTCCGCGAGTTCACCGAGATCGTCGATCGCCCCGAGGTCGAGTCGCGCCCGGGCTTCGCGGGCCTCGTCGAAACGTCGCTCCTCAAGCTCTCCGAGCCGGCGTTCGCGATCCGCTTCGCGATCGCCGCCGTGCTCGTCGCCATGGCGATTCCGGTCGCCGCCGCCGGGCTGCGGGTCGCGATCCTCCGTGCGAAGCTGCCCGATCCGCAGGCCTTCGAGACCTCGATGCAGGAGTCGGAGCGGCAGCTTGCCGTCTACCGCGAACTCGAGGCGCAGGCGTGGCCGTTCATGAAGCTGCTCGGCGACCTCTCCAACTGCATGCCCGAGTCGATCGAGGTCGAGTCGATCGTGATGGGCCATGGCGAGCCGATCACGATCCGCGGGATCGCGAAGCCCGAGAACGACCAGACCGGCGCCGACGCCATCCTCGAGATGGAACGACGGATGCGCGCCGCGGGCATCTTCGACAAGATCACCAAGCGTTGGGATCCGCCCGACGGCCGCGGCGTCTACGAGTTCAGCCTCTCGGCGGACGTCTCGCGGCCCACGCGACCGGGCCGATTCACCGACGCCGACGACTTCGCGGTGACCTCGCTTGCGGAGCGCCGCTACGGCCCTGCGGCGAAGCCCGGCTCGCGAACCGAGGCCTCCGCCGCGCAGGCTTCGCCCGGTGATTCGCCGGAGCCTGCTTCAACCACCACGCGCGCGCCCGCCTCGACCACCCGACGCGTCGCGACCGGCTCGCCCCGCACCGCGTCGCCGACCACTCCCGAGACTCCCGACTCGCCGGCCGAGCCGGGCGAAGGCGCCGCACCCGACACGGCGGCCTCGACTTCGGGATCCGGGCTTCCCGATCGCGGCATCGGCCGACGCCGTTCCTCGGAGGAGAGCGCCACCACCGGCGGACGCGCCGTCGACGTGCCCGATCCCTCGACGACCGTCGCCGCCGTCGACTACAGCGATGCCGAGATCGAGGCCATGAGCAAGGCCGAAGCGCAGACCGCCCTGGGCAAGGTCGCCCGCGCCCGGCAGTCGCCCGGCCTCGACGACGCCGCGAAGGAACGCCTTCGGGCCCTCTTCGACAAGCTGCTTCGCCGCGTGAGGGAGGCGCCATGAGCGGCATGCCCATGACCCGCGACGAGTCGCCGATGTCGACGACCTCCGCAGCGAAGCCCTCGCTCGCGGCGCGCTGGAACGCGCTGCCGGTGCGATGGAAGTGGATCTCCGCCGCCGTCGCGGCCGCGGTCGCCTTCATCGCCTACACCGACCTCGTCTGGCCGATCGCCGAACGTTGGAACGCCGAGAGCGATCGCATCGAGGCGATCCTCGATCGGGCCGAGGGCAACGTCGCGCAGCTTCCGCCCTCGCTCGAGGCCGCCGTCGAGGCGCTCGGTCCGATCCAGGTCCCGCGCACCGAGGCCGAAGGATCGCTCGCGCTCGCGGAGACGATCACCGCGGCGATCGGCGGTCAGCCGGTCAGCAACTTCTCCTTCGATGCACGGGCCGGTTCGCGCCTGCCTCCGGCGGCGCTCCGGGAGATCGTGTCGAGCAGCGGACAGCGCGTGGAGCGTGTCGTCGGCGAGGTCGGCTTCACCGCGACGCCCGAGCAGGCTGCGGCGATCATCGCCGAACTCGAGTCGAGCCCGGAGATCGAGTCGATCAGCCGGCTCCGGATGGTGCGAAGCCAGACCGATCGAAAGGTCGACGTGAAGATGACCGTCGAAGCGTGGATCCTCACCGGTCGCGGGAGGGGACGCTGATGGCGAGTCGCTTCCAGCTGCCTTCGGGCGTGCGATGGTCGGGCCATCTCGTCGCGGCGCTGCTTGCCGGCGGCATCGCGGCGGTGGTGCTCTTCGCCTCGTTCGGCGATGCGCTCTCGGCGCTCTTCCGCAGCGGGGCCTCGGACGTCCGCTCCGATCTCGTCGAGCCCCTGATCGCGCGTCACGAGTCGCTCACCCGCACGAGCCTCGAACGGTTCGACGGGCGCTCGGCGTTCTTCCTGCCGCGACCGCCGGCGCCGCCGCCGCGTCCGGCACCGCCCCCGCGCGATCCGACTCCGCCGCCTCCGCCGCCGCCCGATCCGGGGCCGCCGCCGGCGCCGGCCTCCTACGGCGGCCCCAAGCCGCGAAGCATCTTCGGCGACGTCGTCTTCTTCGACGGCGCCGCGATCGACCGGCTGCGCGTCGGTGAAGAGGGTGGCGGCGTGAAGGTCATCTCGATCAGCGGACCGTGGTCGGTGCGCCTGGGATGGAGCCGCGGCGAGTACGACGTTCCGCTCTGGGGCGATCGCGAGGCGTCGTTCTTCTCGGAGAACCCCTTCCGGAGCAGCGGCACGATCCCTGCGTTGCGCGGCGGCAGTTCGCTCAACCCCACCGCACCGTCGGGAAGCGACGGGCCGATCCCCTCGCCGTCGCAGCCTTCCGGCGTCGCGCCTGCCGGTTCGCCCGGCGCCGCGCCCGGCGCGCCGCAGGACACGCCGCCCGCTGCCGGCGGCCCTCCGGGCGCCGGCGCCGACGAGAGCGGCTCGGATCCCGAGTCCGGCGCGCCGACGACCGATCCAGGCGCCGAGGGCGAGGAGCCCTTCGTGCCGCTCGACCAGCTTCCCGAACCGCTTTCCGCCGACGACATCGAAGGCATGAGCCGCGATGAGGCTCGCGCAGCGCTCAGCCGCGTCGCTCGCGCTCGAGGCCGACGTCTCGATCCCGCGAGCGCGGAGCGCCTTCGCGAGGAGTTCGAACTGCTTCTCGCGCGGCTTCGCCGCGGTGATTGACTCGCTTGCCGACGCCGATTCGGCGCGGCAATCGCCCGTAGACTCCCCCGTTCGCCGGCCCTTGCCGGCAATTCGCCGACCGATTGCGCTCCGGAGCCGTCTCGTGACCCGAACCGAAACGCGGCCGACGCCTCACTTCGCCGCCTTCGCCCTGATCGGCCTGCTTGCTGCGCCCGCCATCGCGGTTCCCCAGGACTCCGCTCCCTCGGCGCCCGCCGGCACCGGCGACCTCGTGCTCGAAGGCGGCCTCGGTCAGGCGCCGCCGACGCAGGGCCGCACCCGCCGCCGTCGCCCGGCCGACGACTCCCCGGTCGTCCTGGGCTTCAAGAAGGAGAAGCTCGAGTCGGTCGTGCCCTTCATCGTCGAATGGACCGGCAAGGCCGTGATGATGCGGCTGACCCAGGTCTCCTCGATCGAGATCACCCTCGTCAACGACGAGCCGATCAGCAAGGACCGCGCGCTCGACCTGCTCTTCCAGGCGTTCCGCATGAACGGGATCGGCGTCGTCGAGACCGACGACGTGATCATGATCGAGATGCTCACCGACATGGAGAAGATCCAGCCGGCGGTCATCCTCGGTCCCGACGTCGACGTGATGGAGTTTCCAGAGGACGGCAACATCGTGATCAAGGTGTTCCGGCTCAGGAACACCAAGGCCGCCGACGTCTTCGATCGCCTGCAGGCCTCGATCCCGACCTACGCGACGCTCACCGTCGACGCGGCCTCGAACCAGCTGATCCTCGAAGGCGACATCGGCCTCGCGAAGCGCATCCACCAGCTCATCTCGCTGCTCGACGTCGAGCCGTGGGTCGAGGTGAAGACCGAGACCTTCCGCCTCGCCTACGCCGACGCGCAGACGATCGCCGACAACATCCGCGAGCTCTTCGAGCCCTCGAGCTCGACGGGTTCCCGCGGCGCCTCGACCCGTCAGCAGACCGCGCAGCGCGGCCGGCCCGGATCGCCCCAGCAGAACGCGGGCGAGATCCCGCAGGTCGGCACGAGCGAGCAGCTCGTGGTGACGGTGCTTCCGCAGAACAACGCGATCACCGTCCGCGCCGAGCCCGAGGTGATGGAGAACATCAAGCGGCTCATCTCGACGGCCTGGGACGTGCCGCCCACCCGCGACGGACAGATCTTCCGGCTCTACGACCTCAAGTACACCGACCCGCTCAAGGTGAAGGAGGTCCTTGGCGCGCTTCTCGAGAGCGGCAGCGTGACCCGCCGTCCCGCCTCCGCCGGCGGACGGGCCCCGACCGGCGGCCAGTCCGGCGGTGCGGACGTCGCCGTCGCCAACATCTTCCGCATCGAGGCCTATCCCGACTCCAACCGCCTCGTCGTCATCAGCCGGACGCCCGACAACTTCGAGTGGCTCGACTCGCTCATCGAGCAGATCGACCAGCCGCTCACCGTCGGGCTTCCGGTCAACGTCGAGCTCAAGCACGCCAACGCCGTCGACATCGCCGAGATCCTCAACGCGCTCCTTCAGCAGGCTGGCGGCGGCGCGACGCTCCGGGCTCCGGAAGAGGGCCTCTCCGGCATCGACTTCGCGAGTGCCGGCGGCGGCGAGGGCGGTGCCGCTGGCGCCACCGAGAACAACCAGAGCCAGGAGATCCGCTTCCCGTGGCAGCAGGCCCGCGCCGGCACCGACGCCACCGAGGTGAGCGCGATCGTCGGCAAGAGCCGCGTCGTCCCCAACGCCGGGCAGAACAGCCTGCTCGTGCTCGCGACGCCGGAGATCCAGGAGGCGCTGCTCCGGAGCATCGAGGACCTCGACCGCCCCGGCCGTCAGGTGCTGATCACCGCGGTGCTGGCGGAGGTCGAGCTCGGCGACCAGTTCGCCTTCGGCCTGCAGTTCGGGCCCAACGGCCAGGTGTCGACGACCAACCCGAGCAACTCGATCTCGATCGGCTCCGAGTTCCGGGGCTCGATGGACAAGATCTTCGAGGGCTCGCTCACGACCGGGACCCTCAACTTCGGCGTCGATGCCACCGTCGTGCTGCAGGCCTTGAGCGAGAAGACCGGCGTCCGCATCCTGCAGCAGCCCAAGGTCTTCACCTCCGACAACAAGGAGGCGAAGTTCTTCGACGGTCAGGACGTGCCCTTCCAGACCTCGACGAGTTCGGGCGGCGACACCGGCGGCACGGTGGTCGCGAACTTCGAGCAGATCGCCGTCGGCATCGGCCTCAACGTGCGGCCCCGCATCACCAAGGAGCGGAACGTCGCGATGGAGGTCGCGGTGCTCCTCTCGAACGTCAACAACAATCCCGGCTTCATCGCGCCGGGACTCAATCCCGTCATCAACCGCCGGCAGACCAACACCGAGGTCACCGTCAAGAACGGCCAGACCATCGTGATCTCCGGCATCCGGCGCGAGCAGTCCGCCAAGGTGAAGACCGGCGTGCCGGTGCTCGGCGACATCCCGGTGCTCGACTGGGTCTTCTCCTACGTCGACGAGGCCGAGCAGGTGAAGGAACTGGTGGTCTTCATCCAGCCCATCGTCGTGGACAACCCCGACGAGAACGACACGAACTTCAACGAGGTCGATCGGCAGCGGCTCGAGCAGCTCACCGCGCCGCTCACCGAGCAGACCCGCAAGCTGATCATCGACAGCAAGATGGTCTCGCCCAAGGACGAGGCTGCGGGCACGCCGCCGCTCATGGATGCGCCCGAGCAGCCCTGACCCGTCGAGGCCGATCCGCCTCGCCGGCACGGTGTGCCTTGCGCTCGCCGCCGCGTGCACGACGCGGACGCTCGAGGAGCAGTCCGCGTTCGATCTCGACGCCCTGCCCGCCCGAACGCCGTCGCAGGTGGCGCCGCAGATCCTCGAGGAGCGCGGCGTCGCGCTCGATCGTTCGATCGAACTGGCTCCGCTCGGGTTCGTCGCCGCCGACGCAGCCACTCCGCCGCTGGTCGCACCCGACGGCCGGGCGATCGCGGTGCAACTTGCGCCGACGCCGGCGTGGAACGACCTCCTCGGCTGGAATCCATCCATGCCGAGCCCGCCGCCGGCGGTGGCGATCGTGCGGCTCGACGCGGACGGGCGCCTCGGCGAACCTCAAGTGCTTCGCGAGCCGCTCCTGCTGGGGCGATGCGGCGGCGAGCGAGGGTTCCTCGTCGAGAGCCCGCGCGGCGACGGCTCGCGATGGATCGGTGAAGTCGCCTGGGACGATGGCGCCATCGAGTGGCTTCTCGCCGATGCCTCGGTGTCGAGCATGGCGTGGCGCGACGATCAGGGTCGCCTCGCCTGGTGCCACTCGGAACGCGCCGGCGATCCCGCGTCGCTGCGACTGAACCTTCCCGATGAAGGCGTCCGGGAGTGGCCGCCGCCGCCAGGCGCCACATGGCTCGCCCCGGCCTTCACCGGCGACCGCCGGCACCTCGTCGGAATCCTTCAGCGCGATGGGCGCAGTTCGCTCGTTGCGATCGATCTCGAGGACGAAGACGCCAGCCCGCAGAGCCTCGAGCTCTCGATCCGCGTGAACGCGCCGCAGAGCCTCGCCGCGTCGTGGGCCCTCGGCGAGAACGCCTCGCTCGCCGACGAACCGGGCTTCTACGTCCTGCATCCGGACTGGCGAACGCTCGCGCGATGGAGCCCGTCCGAAGGCAGGCTCGATCGCTTTCCGCCGCGGACCTTCTCCTGGAGCCGACCGATCGCCGGAGGCCGCATCCTCGGCGACGCGGACGCGCTCTGGTTCGTGCCGAACGCGGGCGACTCCAAGGCGTCGCGTGAACTCGACGCGGGGGTTCTGCTCGAAGGCCGCTGGCTCGTCCGGGTCGTGGCCCCCCCCGGCGACGGGACGAGCGGGTCCGATGAGGGCGTCGCGATCGTCATCGGGGCGATGGAGGGCGGATTCGATGTCGCGAGGCTTCGGCTCTCGCCATCGATCGCTGCCGAACCGGCTCCCTGATCCACGCAGGCCCGACATGAACGCACCCGCGGCGCCCAGTTGCCCCGCGGAGGGGCGATCGGGCGACGCGGGTGCGAATTCCGCGGGTGATCGACGGGACGTTCAGTCCTCTTCGAGTTCGTCGAGGCCCTCTTCCTCCTCGTCCTCGAACTCGTCCTCTTCTTCATCGTCCTCGAACTCGTCCTCCTCCTCGTCCTCCTCCTCCTCGTCCTCGAACTCCTCGTCGTCCTCTTCCTCGTCTTCGTCTTCGTCGTCCTCCTCCTCGTCGTCGTCCTCTTCCTCGTCTTCTTCGTCGTCGTCGTCGTCTTCGTCCTCATCCTCGTCGTCCTCTTCCTCGTCATCGTCGAAGAAGGGGTAGTCCTCGTCCTCCTCCCAGTCGTCGCCCGCAACGGGCACGCTGGTCAGCCGGGAGGGCGCGGCGAGCAGTTCGTCGATCAGGACGTTGGAATCGGAGGCGCCCAACGACTCCACGGCCTCGCCAAGCAGGCTCGAGCCGCGGATCGAATCGATGATGGAAGATGGCAGTTCGGCGATCGCCATGGAAGGATCCTCTGGAAGGCCGCCGGCTTCCGGGCTCGGCGCGGCGAGAGTTGAATGCAGGACGCCATCGGCGTC